>NZ_REHE01000008.1:0-143816 GCF_003692985.1 Lactobacillus sp. ESL0237
AGCAATTTTGAAGTTAGTCTCTTAAACGCTAAAAATAATAAGGCAGACGGTTTTTTTGTTAGACATGCATATTCAGAATTAAACCATGTCATTGCAATTCTAGATGGCTGGAAAGCCACGGAAAAAGTCGTCGAAGATACCAAGGATAACACTGATGCCCCAGCAGAAATACGCAGATATAAACAACTACTAGATGATGGCATCATTACCCAAGAAGAATTCGAGGCAAAGAAGAAACAATTGCTGGGGCTTTAAGGTATCGTCCACAACACGCAACACCAGCAATGTTAAAAACTATGATGTGCAAAAAAGCTGTAAGACAATAAATCTTTGCGGCTTTTTTATTAGGAGGAAAATTATGCCAAAGCGAGACGAACATATAAAAGAATACAAAAACAAAAGAGGCGAACGTGTTTTTAAGTTCCACCTCTATCTCGGTATGGATGAAAACGGCAAGCGCGTTAATATCACTCGCCAAGGATTTAAAACGTATAACGATGCCAAAATCACTTATGACCAATTACGCGCCAATGGTACAACTGGATATCAGCGACCTAAACAAATTAAAACTGATGAAATGTATCAGTTATGGTTTAACAATTATAAGGGACAAGTGAAGCAGTCGACAGCCAACAAAAATTGGCAATTGTACAAAAATCATATTAAGCCTATCTTTGGCAATCAGTATATGGATAAAATTAAAGTTAAATCCGTACAAAAATTTGCTGATAACAAAGCAAACGAAATCGTAAAATATAAAGATGTAGTCAGACAACTAGGAACTTTATTCGAATATGCCATCAGACTTAATTACGTTAAAGATAATCCTGTTAAAAGAATTATCATGCCCAAGAAAACATCCCGCGCTCGCAGAGATGTAGAACATAATGTTTACTCTAGGGCAGAATTGAAAACATTTTTAGCTACTGCTAAAGACTATAACATTAATATTTATACTTATTTCAAATTGCTTTCCTCTACTGGATTGCGTAAGTCAGAAGCTCTGGCGTTAGAGTGGAAAGACATCGATTTCAATAAAAATACAATTTCAGTAAAGCGTACACTTGCTTTGGGGCTTGGTAATAAAACCATTGTCCAACCACCAAAAAGTAAAATGTCCAACCGAACGCTTCCAATGTCAACAAATCTTAGAAAAGATCTTTTAGAATATAAAAAATCTCAAAAGATACTTTCAAAAAATATTTTCCATACCCATGACGGCAACTACTTAACATTAGCAAAACCATCGCAGTGGTTAGCTCAAGTATATAGAAAAAATCCAAATTTAAGAAAAATAACTGTTCATGGATTTAGACATACTTTTGCTACATTACTAATCAGCGAAACAGACATTAAGCCTAAAACGGTTCAGATGCTAATGGGACATGAAAACATTCAAATGACTTTGGATATTTATACCCACGTAACCCAAAAAAATAAAAACGATGCTGCTACCTCAATCAGCCAATTGAATATTTAACAATAATGACCTTTTTAAAGGTTAAATTATTTTTTTATTTCTTTTTTGCCGTGCGTTTGCCGTTCGAAAGTAATAAAAAAGCTTGTAATCGTTGATATTACAAGCTTTTTAAACATATTTAAGGAGAGTACAGGATTTGAACCTGCGCGCCAAGGAATACTTGGTTCGCCGGATTTCGAGTCCGGTGCATTACCACTCTGCCAACTCTCCACAACAACCATAATTATACATGATATTGGCAAAACTGCAAAATTAATTTTACAATTTTGCCAAATTTGTTCTTATAATTGTTGTCCATTTTAACTATGACTTCTTTGATTTTTGCCAAAATGGCTTACTATCGTTTTGCAACATTAACCGTTTATATGATTTGCCAACAAAAAATACTAGTAAACCAATACATCCAATTAAAATAAGCAAAGAAAAGGCACTCTCCCAATTATTAGCCGTTTTAGTAATTAAGCGTAAGGGCATGAAAAACGATGAGAATCCAGGAATAAAGGATAAAAAAATTATAATAGGATTCTTTAGTGTACTGATATTGCTTGATGTTAATCCAATAAATAAGATAACAAATGAGAAGTAAGTAACTGGCTGTGCAGCTTTTGAAGCATCTTCTGTCCGTTTGACCACTGCTCCACAATATGCCGCTAAAATCATGAATAGAATTATTCCCAATAAAAGATATACTAGTTTAATTCCTAAAAGACTTTGGACAATAGCTCGGGCGTAAGCTAATAAATTAGTTTGCGCCATAAAAGGAGCAGCTTGCGGTATATGTTTAATCATTTCTAGCCCAGTAGCTCCAATGATTAAATAAATCAATAATTGAAAAACTACAAGCCCTAAAATACCAGTAATTTTTCCAGTGAAATATTTAACGGCAGAAATGCTTGAAAAAATAACCTCAATTATCTTTGTCCCTTTATCAGCAGCAATTTCTTGTGCGGTAATATTAGTATAAATACCAACGATAACAAACATAATTCCAAATATAGTCGATAAAAATAGATAAGGATCTTCACCGAGATTAATGGTCATCTTCTGCAAGTGCTCGCTTAATACTGGAGTCAGATGAGTCTGAGATGAGTTTAGTTTAGAATCTTTCTTGCTACGCTCATTTTGAAGTTGTTTCAGGTATTTTACTAATCTCTTTTTAAACTTTGAATCAATTTTCTTAGTACCAAAGTAATCGGCTTGAATTTGACCACGTTTAACTTCAATATCAACATAACCGTCAATATCAACATTTTGTAAACTCTTTTTAGCAATTGAAACTGTTTTGATAGTGTCATCAACGTAATCTTCAACATTAGCTTTTACAAAAGGTTTACTTATATCCGGATTATTGCTGACAACAGCATAAGTGTCACCCATGCTGTTAATAATGAAGTATTCGGTTCCAAATGTAACAGCTAAGAGCAAAAGTGGTACTGAAAATAACATCACGAATGACCATGATTTTACTTGTTTGTAAAATGTGTGCCAAACAACAATAGCAAATTTACGCATTCTTCTCACTCGCTTTCATCCGAAAAATTTCAGCTAAAGTTGGTGCTTGCTGCTGATATCTTCAATATACTGATCTTTTGTCAAAGCTGCAAAGACTTCTGGACCGCTTTTTTCGTCATCTATTCTTAATAAATAGCGATTATTTTTCCTCTGCTCAACAGTTTGAACATGTGGCAATTTAATTAGTTCTGCTAGCGGTGTAGCTGTTTTGACAAGAATTTCATTTTTAGAAAATGAATTTCGAACTTCTTCAACCGGACCTTTTAAAACTACCTGGCCTTTTCTGAGCATCAAAAGTGAATCGCAAATTTCCTCAACATTCACCATATCATGACTTGAATAAATAATAATAGCTCCATTATTCTTAGCGTCTAGAATTGCCGTTTTTAGTAATTCCGCATTAATTGGATCAAGCCCACTAAATGGTTCGTCTAAGATAATTAATTTTGGTTGATGAATCAAAGTACAGATCAGCTGTACTTTCTGCTGATTACCCTTTGATAAAGTCTTTATTTTGTCAGATTTATTTCCATTGACCTCAAATCGATCTAGCCAAGCATCGATTTTACTTAAAATATCTTGCTTTTTCATCCCTTTAAGTTGAGCATAATAAATAATTTGGTTTTGAAGCGTCAACTTTTGCATCAAACTGCGCTCTTCAGGTAAATAACCAATTTGATCAAAATTATCTTCATTTATCTGTTTATTTTCCCAGGAAATCTTACCGTCATAGCTAATAAAGTTCAAAATACTATGAAAAGTTGTAGTTTTACCAGCACCATTTTGACCAATTAGTCCTAAAATTTTACCTGGTTCAGCTACAAAACCAATATCATCTAGTGCGACCTTGTCACCAAACTTTTTACTAAGATGTTCAATTTTCAGCATATAAAACCGCCTTTTTAATTTTTTCTAAATAATTGATTTATAAAATAAGATAGAGCGTTTTCTTTTTTTATTAGAATTGCTGCATCCCCCTTCATGCCGTAGCGAATTATTTTCGCCTGCTTAGCTGATAATTTGGTTTGAGCCTCAACTAAATAAAGATTGTATTCATTGTAGCTATATAAATTAAAACTTCCTTTTAAAAATGTATCTCTTATTCCAGTTTGGTCAGAATTTTGGTTTTCCCATTTTAAAATGTGAGAAAATATATCTTTCAGAACTCCTATGATGCAATCTTAGTTTGTAATGAAAACACTTTACGCCAAATATTTTATGCTTGAAGCAAGTATTTTTTCAAGCTAAGTTTCTAAGACATAGTTCAAAAGACTCTATTTAGAAGGATTTTTTGATCATTTATAGTTAAGCAACATCTATTAACAATTTAAAGTAGACCTAACAACAGTCTATGAATAATTGGTAGTTAGTGCTAGGTACAAATTATTAAGACCAAATTGATTTTTAAATTTAGTTAAAAAATGGTTTAATATATATTTATATGTATATGAAATTTTGAAAAGGTGGTTTAAAAATGAAAATAGGTTTAAAAATTAAGTTTTATCGTACCAAAAACAGGCTTACTCAAGAGCAACTTGGCAATCAACTACTTGTATCAAGAAAAACAATTTCAAGCTGGGAAAATGATCGTAGTGTGCCTGATCTCGAAACTTTATTAAAATTAAGCGACATTTTTAATATTACTTTAGATTACTTACTGCACCAAGATATTACTAAAACTCAAAATATTAAGACACAGTATTATATTGGTATATCCTCCACTCATCAACATAGCTTTGTCTGTCATCTATTTACTATTATTCAATGACTGGGCTCGTTTTCAGCAAAAAAAGAAACTAGTTTTATTACTAGTTTCTTTTTTCTTACTTTTTAATTCTGTCATTATAATATCCAATAATTATCTTATTGCCTCTTCCTCAAATATACCTTCACATAACCTGGAAACCTTATTTGATGCGAGGACCCATGCCCTCACCCAGTCGAAAAGCAAGATGTCGACCCTTTAGATGCCGCCTAGATATGTTAGAATTAAGCAAGTTCTATGGTAACTTTTTATTTTCTAATCAGGGCAAATGTCCAACTTCATTCTATAATTTAGGAAAAAACATTTTGAAGATTTCTAATTAATTTTCCAATAGTAATTAAAAATCTATAGCATCATTGTCGCTCTTTTAACCCCACTATTAATTTTACCTAAATCTTTGTTATTGCAAATGTAAAATTTACTTTTATTTAACTTGTTCATTATTTGTTTCTCTCATATTCAATTTTTTACATACTTATCAAAAAACTAAGAATGGTGGTTAATAAACAATTTTTGAAGGCCGACACCTATCGCACTTGCTACAATCCCCAGCAGAACTACTAACCCTACATTTATTTTAACTTTTGCGAAAGACTGAATTACTTCTATTCCAGCTATTGCAATAACTAGTCCTCTTAAACCAGATACTATCATACTTGAATGTTTAATTTGTTGGGTATACATACCATTATCAATACTTTTTTTCAATAAGTGCTGATAAATAAAAATATCAGCAGAAGCTATAATTAGAGATACTAGGGCAATTAAACCACTTCTAAAATCATTTTTTTGTAAAAAAATTGCGTTTGGAATTGGAAAACAAAAAATTACAATCGCCAGTGGCAAGAGATTACCCTTTTTTAAAGCAGAGCTAGGATCTGACCATTCTTTCAGATGATGATAAATATCTTTTAACGCCTCAAAAACTGTTTCTTGTTTTTTCATCCTCTAATTCCTCCTAGTTTGAACTTCTAAGATTATAATATCTTATAATCAAAGTTGGCATTTTTTCAAGCTAAGTTTCTAAGATATGCATTAGAGCTTGATTTATTAAGTCATGTAGAAATTGCTTAATAAATTTTTTGAAAAACGGATTATTATTTGATGCAAAAGAATTTAAGCAAAGACAAACAATTATTATTAACATTTTTCTCGCGATTTTTGAAACTTATTCGAAAATTCAAAGTAACATTAATTTTCCCAACAGTTTTTCTTTATTAAAAAACAAACTTGAAGTCCATCTCCTATTAAGCTAGCTATTATTGAAAATATTAATACTGACCAAAGATTAAATTTCATTTTAGTATAAGTACAAATTGAAAGCATGATACTAACAATAATCAAGCTCATTCTTATAGATGTATTAATTAAAATCCATCTTTTCATTGAATCGTTGATATTATTAGCGTTAATTTCTTTAATGATAGCACATTGATAACAAAAGCCAGTCCATATTTCTGCAAATACATCAAAAACAAAAAGTGGGCCCATAACACTTACAGATTCGTTACCCCCATAATTAAAATTTAAATCTTGCAATACCATGAAAACACAGAACCATAAACGGGAATCGAATTTTAGAAAAGTATTTTTTTTCTCTAATTTATCCATATTTAATCTTTTCCATTTAGAAATATGGTTATGGATATCCATTAAGCTTTCTATAATCCCGTTTTTTTCATTTTAGTCTCCCCTCTTCTATGCACTCAAACAATTTTTTTAAAAAATATTTTCAATAGTATGATATTAAAAGTTATTACTTGATGTACTTCTACAGTAAGCTATAAAAATGATTTCTAAATAAATATCATCTCAACAATTGGTACTGAAAAAATCACAAATAATTGATATAAAATTTATCTTTTATAATTTTTAAATATTATATTGTCTTTTTAAACCAATAATGCTTGAATGTCACTATGTATGTACACATGATTTAAATTTTTTAATAGAAAGTCATAAAGATGGAATTAGGAGACAAAATTAAACATTATCGTATTAAATATGGTCTTACACAAGAACAATTGGCTAAAAAATTACTAGTTTCTCGTAAAACAGTATCAAGCTGGGAAAATGATCGTAGTACACCAAATATTGAAATGCTTTTTAAGCTTTGTAGTATATTTGAAATTTCACTTGATGAGCTAGGTAGTATACAAGATACAAAATTAAAAAAAGACAATAATGTAAAAAAGAAAAATAAGCCGTTAACCGTTATACTATATTTATTATTATGTGCATTTGCCGTAATGACTTATCTGAGATTTTTTGGATTTAAATTGATTATTAAATATACTCCATTTATAGCTTTTATAATCAATATTGTTTATCTTAATTTTTATTCTGAATGGAGTAAATTTTCTAAACCAAAAGCACTTGCCTTTCTTTTATGTTCTATTTTTATTTTTCTTATACTAAATTGCTGTTTATTATTTAAAAACAACTACCTTTTTTCTTCTTATTCGACAGATTATATAAATAATATTTTAGTTACTCTAGCTTCAATTACATATGTTTTGATTACCACATTTATTATTACAACAATAGTTTTTTTTAGTCCTTTTAATATAAAAAAACTCGCAAAAAATAATTTCTAGCCTACCTCTCTTAGATTAATCAACTTTTTCATTAGACAATCTTTGCTATAAGTCTATAGGTAGCAGTAATATGTTTTTATTAATTTTAAGTAGAACAAAATTATTTTTGATTATAATAAAAACCTTTAGCTTTAATTTCTTTAGTCTTTGAGACTTCTAAAAACCCATGTATTTATTTAATAAATTTGTTTCAGAATGTTTGCCTCCGCGTATTTCAATTAAATCCGCATTTTTTAGCAAATAAAATTGTATTTTTTTGTTGCATTTTTCATAATTAATTCCTCTCTTAAATTAATATTAATTTAAAAAAAGTTAACTAAATAATCTAAAAAATCGTACTTTCACAAAACTAAACAAAAACAAGTTAGAGTAATTCAGTAAAACTTTCTTGTTTTTTCATCCTCTAATTTCTCCTATTTAGACTTTTAAGATTATAATATCTTATAATCAAAGTTGGCATTTTTTCAAGCTAAGTTTCTAAGACATGCATTAGAGCTTGATTTATTAAGTCATGCAGAAATATTTTAATGAAGCAAAAAATATTTTTGCCTAGGAATATTCAATTAAATTTGACAAATTTTTAAAATTAATTGTTTATAATTCTAACTAAACCAATAACAAGTTAGTGACAAAAAGCATTTATAATTAGCAATTTTCTTAATTTTTACTCAAGAGTGTACTTTAAAGTATATTGAAACCTTGGTAACTGTTAAAATACAGTCAAATAAAGTTAAAGTTTGATAGGTAGGGATTTATCTTGTATTTAAACATCTGGGTTGCAATTATGTCCGCTCTAATACTGGTACTACTTATTTTTAATGTTAGAAACTCACGTCGATTTAATCTGTTTGACCATTGGCTCCATCACAAATTAGTTGGGCAACATGATGGTTTTAGCTGGCAAATAATTACTTTCATCAATGATCCAAAACTCTTAGTAGTTTGGGATATTTTTTTGGCTAGTTTCCTAATTAATGAAGAAAAGAATTTAGCCGCACTTTGGGTTTTATTTACTCTTGGTTTTACCGATTTAAGTGGGCTTCTATTAAAAAAGTGGATGCACCGTAAGCGTCCACTCATGCACTCCAGTCTTGAAGAAGGTTATAGTTTTCCTAGTGGTCATGTCTTAGGAACTACTAGTATGATCTTAATTATTTGGGAAATTTTTGGAACAAAATTTGGTAATGGGTTAATAATTACACTAGCTGTCATTTGGATAATGGTAGTGATATCAAGGATTAGTTTGAAAGCCCACTATCCTTCAGACGTTATTGGTGCAACTTCTTTAGCTGTCTTCTGTTTTACCTTATCACAGCAAATTTTTCTTGCTTTTTTATAAATACTAAATTATTAGAACAATAATACTATCTTAGCTAAATAGCATAAGACATATTTCATAGTATCGGATACGATTTATGGTTTACTTCTTAAGGTTTTACTCAAATTGGTCTTTTACTAATTGCCAAAATTACTATCAATGTATCTTAACCGTCATTTTTTTAAAGTGTAATAAAATAATTACCAAAAAAGCAGTTCACATCATCGTTATGTTGAACTGCTTTTCGCTATTTAAAAATTACTGCTCATCGAAACCAACCATTAAACTACCAGCTTCTGCGTAAAAAGCGCATAGGCCATGCATTGGTCGAATTATTATTTCTGCTTGCGGATATGATATGAGAATTTTTTCTTTAAGTACTTGCGCATCCTTTTCATTATTACACTGATCAATGATTACTCGCCCACCTTGATAGTTCATTTCATTCATCAATTTTAATATTTCATTTAAAGAACGCTTCATACCACGTACTTTAGCAATTGGTTCCAATTTCCCTTGCTCACTAGCTGTCCCAACAAGATTGATTTTTAACATTTTAGCTACTTTAGCTACTGCCATACTTACACGACCGTTTAAAGCTAAATTATGTAGGGATTGTAGTACAAACAATAAGTGCGTATGCGTTTTGTATTCCGAAATTTTTTGTTCTATATCTACAAACCTAGTTTGATCATCAACCAAGCGTTCAATTTCACGTTGAATCATTGAAACCTCTGGTCCAGCAGTTCTAGAATCAATAACGATGACCCGACTATTAGGATTATCTTTTTCATATATCTGCTTTGCTTGATAAGCTGAAGAAAAACTACCACTAAGTCCACTAGTAATTGTTAACATAATTGCTCGGCTACTACCTTCTAAGGCTTTAAGCCACTCATCGATACTTGGACAAGATGTCCTTCCCTCTTCGGTATTTTTCGCCATTGAATCAAGAAAATCAGCCATATTTAAATGTTCATCATCTATAAAGTCTTTACCTGAAATTGATATTGTTAAAGGAACGACTATCAGTCTTTCACTTATCTTTTCATTAGCACTAGAATCGATTATTAATTTTACTTCTTCCATTTATTGAATATCCTTATCAAAAATAAACCAATCAAAGTTAAGATTGTATAGTTAAATAATAATGCAAATCGACTAAAAAAGCGAATAAATGCTTATAAAATTTTTAATACTAGAAAACGGTTACAAATGTTTACATAATCACAAACTTAGGCTAAAATTTGTCATGTAGACTTGGAGCTCTGCTCCACTAATGTATGTACTAATTAGTACAGCATTTATTATTTAGGAGGTTTTTAGATGTTAAAATCAGTCATTGAAAATGTTCATGCACTGGAAATCTATGATTCACGTGGTAATCCAACTGTTGAGGCATTTGTTACGCTTTCAAATGGTGTTGTAGGCAAGGCCGAAGTTCCATCTGGTGCTTCAACAGGTGAAAACGAAGCTGTTGAATTGCGTGATGGTGATAATCGTGTTGGCGGTAAAGGTGTTGCCAAAGCCGTTGAAAACGTTAATACTAAGATTGCCGAAGCTTTAAAGGGTTTAGATCCTCACGATCAAGCAAATATTGACCGTGTTATGATTGAATTAGATGGTACCCCTAACAAGGCTAAGCTTGGTGCTAATGCAATTTTGGGTGTATCAATGGCTACTGCTGCTGCTGCTGCTAAAGATACTCATCAACCTTTATACCGTTACCTTGGTGGAACTGACCTTGAAATGCCTCAAACTTTCCACAACGTTATTAACGGTGGAGAGCACGCTGACAACGGTATCGATGTTCAAGAATTCATGATTACCCCAGTTAAAAAGACTTCATTCCGTGACGGTTTTGAAAAGATTGTTAACACTTACCACACATTAAAGAAGGTTCTTGAAGACATGGGTTACGAAACTGGTCTTGGTGACGAAGGTGGTTTCGCTCCTAACATGAAGAACTCTGAAGAAGCTTTGCAAGCTTTACACGATGCTATTGTTAAGGCCGGTTATAAGCCTGGTGAAGATATTGCAATTGCTTGTGACTGTGCTGCTTCATACTTCTACAACAAAGAAGATGGTAAGTACCACTTTGAAGGTAAAGTCTTTGACGACGATCAATTAGCTGAATACTACGACAAGTTACTTGATGAATTCCCTGAATTAATTTCAATTGAAGATCCATACGATGAAAATGATGTTGAAGGAATGATTAAATTTACTCAAACTCACAAAGATAGAATTCAAATCGTTTTAGATGACTTCATTTGTACTAATCCTCAACTTTTAGCTAAAGCTATTAAGGAAGGTGCTGGTAATGCATCATTAATTAAGTTGAATCAAATTGGTACTGTTACTGAAACTTTGGAAACTATTCGTCTTTCACGTAAGAATGGTTACAACACCATGATTTCTCACCGTTCAGGTGAAACTGGTGATACTTTCATTGCTGACTTCGCTGTTGCAATTAATGGTGGTCAATTGAAGACTGGTGCTCCAGCTCGTTCAGAACGTGTTGAGAAGTACAACCGTTTACTTGAAATCGAAGAAGAACTTGGTGCAGGTGAACGTTTAGCTACTTTCCCAGATAACGTTAACAAGGACTAATTAGTCTTATCATAAAAAAGCTTGCCTATAAGCAAGCTTTTTTTGTGCCCTATTTGTTGTAAGTAAAACCATGCCGTTTTATTTGCTAGAAAACGGGGCATATTTATGCTAACTTAAATAAAGAATTACTTGTTAAGGAAGGAAAATTATGTCTGAAAAAATTGCTAGCTTAAGTCAAGCCGAAGCAGATGAATTACTAACAAAAAATGGGTTAAACGAAGTACCCGAACCTCAATTTAACTTTTTTAAAGAATTTTTAGCTAAATTATGGAATCTATCCGCCTGGATTTTAGAAGCTGCCTTACTTCTTGAGTGTCTCTTAGGCAAATGGATCCAATCTTTTTTCGTTTTATTAATGTTACTATTTGCTGCTTGGAATGGTGCTTCAAAGAAAAAGCAATCTCGCCGTGTTTTAAACACTATTTCTCATAAATTAACCCCGCTGGTATCAGTTCAACGCGATGGAATTTGGAAAACTATTGATTCCAAATATTTAGTTCCAGGCGATTTGATTAGTATCCAATCTGGCGATGTGCTAGCGGCAGATGTTCAAATACTTGATAGTCCAGTTTCTTTTGATGAAAGTTCTATTACGGGTGAAGCAAAAACCGTAAAAAAGAACATTACAGATATCGCCTTTGCGGGTACCACTGTAACCGAAGGAAGTGCCCTAGCTCGTGTAACCGCAACAGGGGCAAATTCACGTTCTGGGAAAACCATTAATTTAATTAATAATTCAGCTGCTCCAGGTCACTTGCAACAACTATTAACTAAAATTATTTATTATCTCTGTATCCTTGATGGAATTTTAACTTTAGTAATCGTGATTGCTTCCTTCTTTAAAGGTGGTGATTTGAAGAATTTAATTGATATGCTACCATTTTTGGCAATGATGTTTATTGCCTCCATACCTGTTGCGATGCCTTCAACCTTTGCCCTCTCCAATTCCTTTGAAGCTACTAGATTAAGCAAAGAGGGGGTTTTGACATCTGATTTAACCGGTATTCAAGATGCAGCTAATTTAAATTTGATTTTATTAGATAAAACTGGAACAATTACCGAAAATAAAACAGCTGTTTCTCAATGGACTAATTTTAGTGAGATGAGCAATGATACGGTATTAGAACTTGCTTCTGCCGCCATTGATCAAAGAAATAAAAAAATTATTGATACTGCGATTACCGATTATATTTCCAACTGCAACTTACAGATTAAAACTAGTAAGGACTTTACTCCTTTTACCTCTGCAAGAGGCTATTCAATGGCCAATGTTGATAACCATAATGTTAAATTAGGGTCATTCAAGCAATTATCTTTAATTGATTCAACTGCCCTAACCAAAGTTAAAGATGTTGATTTTAGTTCAGGACGGTCAGTTGCTGTGTTAATTGATGATATTTTAGCGGGAGTATTTATTTTAGAAGATAAAGTAAGATCTGACTCAAAAGCTGCTCTAGCTGAACTTAAAAAACGTGGTGTTCTGCCAATTATGCTAACTGGTGATAACCAAAAAACCGCTCAGGCTGTTGCAAAACAAGTTAACTTAAGCGGAAAAGTTATTTCTATTCATGATTTTAATGATCAAACTGATATTCAACATCTTGCTGGAATTGCTGACGTTTTACCAGAAGATAAATTACGAATGGTCAAATTTTTTCAAAAAAAAGGTTATATTGTAGGAATGACTGGGGATGGTGTCAATGATTCTCCTGCATTAAAACAAGCCGAGGTTGGAATCGCTGTTTCAAATGCAGCCGACGTTGCCAAACGATCCAGTAAGATGGTTCTTCTTGATGATGGCTTAACATCCATTGTTAAAATTCTAGACGCTGGACATCGGGTATATCAGCGAATGACTACCTGGTCGTTAACAAAATTAGCTAGAACTGCTCAACTCACTATGCTACTTACTTTTGGCTATTTATTTTTCGATTATATCCCTATGGCCTTAAATGCAATGGTTATTTATACCATTATGAATAACATGGTTACAATGATGATTGGTACTGATCGCACCCACATCACTTACCAACCAGAAAATTGGGATATGGCTAAGTTAGCTAAAATTGCTTTTTCACTAGCATTCGGCTGGACCCTAATTGGCATAGCAGGTATATGGTACTTAAATAACCATAACTTTAGTCATGGTACTATTTCAACTATGGTCTATGTATATCTAGTTTTAAGTGCAATGTTTATTATTTTAATAACTCGAACAAAGCATTACTTTTGGCAAGACTATCCTTCTAAAGCCGTTGGATTAACGCAAATGGGAGATATTATTCTAACAATTGTGCTTGCATTGAGCGGAATTGCGATGACTCAGATTAATTGGATAAATTTGCTAATTACTATTTTTATTAGTTTAATAGCAGCAATCTTAATTGATTTATTTTATCAACCAATTATGAAAAATAAATAACTAAAATTGAAGTAGATCGCTCCAAATATCTCTTGTGATAAGTTTGGGAGCGATTTTTATTGTCTCTCAAATATGAGCTGCTTCTTGTTGCCTCTTTAATAATTAAAAAAGCTGAGCACGACATTTTGACGTACTCAGCTTTTAAAGATTATCAGGCGTTCCTGACTATCCTCGCCTAATAAAATATGTTTGTATATGTGTTTGTATATGTGTTTGGTTATAAAAATTAAAAATAGGAAAAAATATTTAATTAATCAGGAAATTTAATTAGTTTATTTAAAATTTGAATCATTAACATAAATCATAATATATCAATGACCCTCTAACCACCCCCTTAAAATTGTTGATTTTATCGAGTTATACGGTTTTAATTTAATAAGCTTTAACTGTTTTATTTTTTGCAATAAATCAATATATAATTTGTATTTTAGTAGTTATTGTTTAAACAGTTTATTTAAATATACTACAAAACTAGCTAAAAAAACAGCAATAAATTAAAAAAGATTCCCAAAGTTAACGGAACCTTTTATTAATTATTACTCTTTAATTCATACACATAAGATGTTTCATTTGGTCTATATACACCATGCAAAGTACCTACTCGAGTAAAGCCCATCTTATTAATTAAATGTTGCATTGCCTTATTATCTTCGTGAGTATCAATGCGAATTGAATCAATATCTGTTCTATTATCGAGAATATAATTAATAACAGAACTTAATAATTCTGTTGCATAGCCCTTCCCTGCATAATTTGAATGGATTGCTACTCGATGAATGACTACATATTTACCAGTATTACATAACCACTGACCAACTAACTTATCGTAAGCATGATCAGGAGCGTTTACAATAGAAATTGCCCCAATTGTTTCATTATCTGCTGAAGAAGCTAGGTATGCTGAACCATGTTCAATATCCTCTTTAATTTGAGCTTTAGAAGGATAATCTCCTTGCCATTGATCAACTCCTCTTTCAGCTAACTGGTTAGCGCCATCTTTCAAAATCGTCATAATTTGGTCAAAATCAGCCATGGTTGCTTTTCTTAATTTCAAATTATTTATGCTCCTTTTTTTGAGATACCGTACCATTATAAATACTTGAACACTATTTGTAAAAAGATTTCGTTCTAAAATTAAAAAAAGTTTGCGATGATTACGTTCTGTTTAAGAAAATTAAGTTGATCCCTACTTTTAAATACCAGAGTCCTATAAATAAAAGGCTTGATACACTTGTGCATCAAGCCTTTTTTATTGTTCTTAAGCTCCATGATACTGAACAAGAGAAAAGACATCTAAGCCTGGCAACTTCTCTTTACCCTTTAAATCAGGTAGTTCAATATAAAAAGCAGCTCCTACTAGTTCGCCACCTAGTTCTTCAACAAGTTCCTTACATGCTCTTAAAGTTCCAGCCGTAGCAAGCAAATCATCACAGATGACTACTCGTTGTCCGGGTTTAATTGCATCTTTATGCATTTCCAAAATATTGGAACCATATTCTAAATCATAGGATGCGCGCTCAACTTCACGTGGTAGTTTCTGTGGCTTCCTGGCGGGAACAAAACCTAAGCCCAATTCAGTTGCTACTGGACAGCCAACAATAAAACCGCGTGCCTCAGGGCCTACAATTACATCAGCCGCTCTACTTTTAGCGTATTCCGCCAATTGGTGAGTAGCTTCTCGAAATAACTTCCCATCTTGCAAGATGGGTGTAATGTCGCGGAAAGTAATTCCTTTATTCGGGAAATCCTTGACACTTGCAATATGATCTTCAAAAACGTTTGCCATAAGAAGAAAAAAACCTCCAAATTCAATTGCTTGCTACAGCTTCTTTGACTTATCTATTCTACCAGACTTTTATCTTAAAAGCATTAAATGCTATTAATTATTGTTCTTTAATTGCTGATTAACATACATTAGCAACTTTTCACTTGGCATTTGTCGTAATTGTTGAATAAAATTAAGCTGTGATTGAATAGCACAAAAATACTTTGAAGCAGTCAAGGCTTTTTTTTCTGGATTTTTAATACCCCAAATTTTATTTTGCTTAATTGTAATAAATTTTAATTCATAAAAAACACGCATAATAAATAGTATATTCTGATAATCAATACCTAAAAATGGTGCCACCTGTCGATATTCATTAATTTCTAATCCTGGATGCTGGTATACATATTTAAGAAGCACTTCAAAATATTTCTTTGCCGGCATTAATTTAATTGGTAATTGATCTAGCAGAAAGCGTAAATAAAGCTGTTTATAATTTTTAGTCAAGGCTTGATCCAATTCAGCCTGATTATGAGGTGTATCAAGAAAGACCACAACTTCACGATCACTGTCATTATCATATTCATCAATTAGGGTGATTTTTTTAGAATCAATATCAAAACTATTATTTGCCACTTCTAAGTTTTGTTTGTCAAATAAAAGATAGCGATCAGCAAAGCCCATTACATGCTTTTCTTGACGCAAATCAATTACTGGAGTTGAAAACAAAAATTTAGGTGCTGAAAAAACAATTCCTTCGATTATTCCCTGTAATTTAACTTGATTACGATAATTATTTTCACCAAGTTGGATAAACAATTGGTTTATATATGGTAATAAACCTTTAGTTATGTATTTTTTATTAAAGCCCACTACCTCTAATTTATTATTTTTTTGGCTTAATGTTAATTTAATATGGTTCTTATCCTTACCCATAAAAAAGCAACTGCTGATTTCTAAATTAGAAATACTGAAAATTGGCTTTACATTGTCAGTTCCATAGGGTCCAACTTGATTAATTTGGTGCATAATATCAAGAGAAAGATGCGTAAATGGTAATTCAAAATCATAATACTTAACTATTGTACTTTCATGAATATCGTAACTAGCTTCAAATTCGGTTCTAAGGGTAGCAATTTTGCTTTCTTCCATTGATAGCCCACAAGCAAAGTCATGACCACCAAATTTAAGAAATAAATTTTGTTTTAAGCTATCTAACGCATTAAAAATATTAAAATTTGCAACTGAACGCCCTGAACCTTTGATAATTCCTGCTTTATTTTTAGTTAAAATAATTGTTGGTTTATGTAACTCTTCGGCAATTTTATTAGCTACCAGTCCTAAGACACCTTCGTGAAAGTCAGCTGAATAGATAACAAGTGTTTTTCTTGATTGCCAATTATTGACTTTTACTTGCTGTAAGCATGCCTTATATACTTTAGCTGTTAAATCTTTACGCTGTTCATTAAGGTTTTCAATCTTATCGGCTATTTTTTGCGCTTCAGCTTCACTTTCACACAACAATAGTTCAACTGCCAAACTAGCATTATCGAGTCTTCCCACTGCATTTAATCTGGGAGTAATATTAAAACCAACATCATTCTCATCAATTTGACCACTTTGCAATCCTGAATTTTTAATTAGTGCCTTCAGCCCAGGTCTATCGGTTTGATTTAGTACTTCTAAACCACGTTTGACAACAATGTGCCCCTCACCTGAAATTTTCACCATGTCGCCAATTGTGCCAATCATCGCAAGCTCTAATAATTCAGGCATCGGATCTTGCATCAATTCACGACAAATTGTATAAGCAACTCCCGCGCCACAATAATCATCAAACGGATATTTTTGTCCCGGATAGTTGCAGTGCACTAGGGCATAACAATCGGGTACATTTTCTTGCATTTTGTGATGATCCGTAATTATTGTATCAACACCCTTGTGCTTGGCATAAGCTACTTCTTCTACTCCAGTAATACCATTGTCAACGGTAATAATTAAATTAGTACCATTAGCAACTATTTTCTTATATGCCGCTAAATTGGGCCCATAACCATCTTCAAAACGATTAGGAATAAAATAGTGCACATCAGCCCCTAAAATTTCCAGTGTTTCCATCATAATAGCAGTAGCTGTTATTCCATCTGCATCATAATCGCCATAAATAGTTATTTTTTCATTATGCTCAATAGCTAAATTAATACGTGCGACTGCTTTAGCCATATCATGCATTAAATTAGGATCAGCTAAATCTTCTTCGGTAGCATTTAACCAATATTCTAATTTCTCTGCTGTATTTAGATTGCGTAATGCAAACAATTTTGCAGCAATGGGTTTTAGCTGATATTTTTCAACTAATTCAGGAGCTAATTCTTTACTAGTGCGCTCTTTCCACTTTATCATTTACTTAATTATGCCTTCTCTAAAATAGTAAAATTCCAAAGTTAAATATTGAGATGCTGGAACTTAAAAATTGTCACAGTACTATATTAAATCTTTGGAATTAAAATATCTTGTTAAAATTTATTTTGAGTTTAAATCATCGTCATTCATTCTTAAAACTGCCATAAACGCATCTTGGGGAACTTCAACTTGTCCAACAGCCTTCATTCTCTTTTTACCACGTTTTTGTTTTTCAAGTAACTTTGCCCGACGATCAGGGTCACCTGTATGAATTTTCCAAGTAACATCTTTACGATACGGCTTAATTGTTGCTCGCGAAATTATTTTTGCTCCAATTGCTCCTTGAATATCAACTTCAAAGTTTTGCCTTGGAATCAGCTTCTTTAGCATTGAAGTCATTTGTCTTGCTCTATTTTGTGATTCATCGCGATGAGCAATAAAGCTCAAGGCATCGATAACTTGTTTATTTAGCAAAATATCAATCTTGACTAAATCGGTTGCACGATAGCCAGTAATTTCATAGTCCAGTGAAGCGTATCCTTTAGTAGACGATTTTAAATCATCGAAGAAATCATAGATTATTTCCGCTAAAGGCATATTATAAATTACATTAACCCGGTATTTATCTAAATAATCCATTGTGACAAATTCACCGCGTTTACGTTGACAAAGTTCCATTACCGGACCTACAAAGTCATTTGGTACCATTACTTCTGCTTTAACATAAGGTTCTTGAACTTCACGATATTCTCCAGCTGAAGGCAAATCAGATGGATTGTCAATCACTTTTGTAGAGCCATCGTTCATAATTGCATGATAATCGACTGAAGGAGCTGTCATAATTAGATCTAAATTAAATTCTTGCTCTAATCTTTCTTGAACCACATCCATATGCAATAGACCTAAAAAGCCACAACGAAAACCAAATCCTAATGCAGTAGAAGTTTCTGGTTCAAATTCCAGTGCAGCATCATTTAATTGTAATTTTTGAAGTGCCTCTTTCAAATCGTCATATTTTGAGTTATCAACTGGATACATACCCGAATAAACCATTGGTGGGATTTGACGATAGCCAGGAAGTGGTTTAGCTGTCACATTTTCGCTTGAAGTAATTGTATCTCCCACCCCAGTTTCACGAACTGACTTAATATTAGCTGTTAGATAGCCAACATCTCCAGCAATTAAAAGATCTTTTTTCACGGGATGCGGACTAGAAACACCAACCTCAGTTACTTCATACTCTTTTCCCGTATTCATGATTTTAATATGGTCACCAGGTTTAACCATTCCATCTTCGACTCTAATTGATAAGACGACCCCACGATAGTCGTCATATTTTGAATCAAAAATCAAAGCCTTAAGTGGTGCCTCTAAATCACCATCCGGAGCAGGAATATCTTGTACAATTCTTTCTAATAAATCACCAATGCCTTGACCAGTTTTACCTGAAACTTCAGCCGCATTAGACGCATCTAATCCTAACATCTCGGTAATCTCTTCTTTTGCTTGCTCGGGATTTGCTGACGGCAAATCAATTTTATTAATGACTGGCAAAATCTCTAAATCATCATCAATGGCTAAATATGTATTGGCTAAGGTTTGTGCCTGTACACCTTGAGAAGCATCAACGACCAAAAGCGCTCCTTCACAAGCAGCTAGTGACCTTGAAACTTCATAAGAAAAATCAACATGGCCTGGTGTATCAATAAGATGAAAAATATAATCTTCACCATTTTGAGCATGATATTTAATTTCAACTGAGTTCATTTTAATTGTAATTCCTCGTTGACGCTCAAGTGGCATATCATCTAGCATTTGATTCTTTAACTGCCGCTCTGAAACCGTATCGGTTAACTCCAAAATTCGATCAGCAATCGTTGATTTACCATGATCAATATGAGCAACAATTGAAAAGTTGCGAATATGTTTTTTATAATCTTCTAATTTTGTTAGATCCATAAATCATTTGCATCCTTTTGTTTTTTCTGTCATTGACCAATCAACGTTTTAATGCTGATTGATGCAATTTTTATTTCTTAATTACTTTCAGATTAATAATTATTTACTATATTATTGTGAAGACTACTTTCTTCTTTCTGTGTAAGACAATTATACCATACCCCCATATTGAAAAAATAACTGCACGTTAGACCTATGTTTCAGAATAAAGTCTTAACATTAACTTTTAAGTAATTATTACTACTAAAATCAATTAAATTAATTATCTAGCAAACATTTTTAAATGCTATGATTTTCATTGACAGTTTAGCAGAATAAAAAAACGCAATAACTAAATTGCGTTTTCTTAATTATTGCAGTTTTTCTTTTAATCTTTCAAAGAAACCTTTTTCTTGTGGGTTAATGGATCCCCCGCCAGCCTTAACAAAGTCAACCAAGGCTGCTCTTTGTTTTTCGTTAAGAGTTTTAGGAATTTGTACTTCGACTGTCGTTATCTGGTCACCACATGCATTACCACGTAAATATGGAACTCCCTCACCTCTTAATGTGAATTTTTTATTAGGCTGGGTACCAGCAGGAATTTTTAATTTTTGCTCCCCATGAACAGTTTTAACTGTAATTTCATCCCCAAGAGTAGCCTGAGCAAATGAAATTGGCACCGTTGTATAAATTGTATTGCCTTCTCGTTTAAAGTCCTTGGACTGTTTTATTCGATATGAAATATACAAATCACCATAAGGCCCACCGTTTTTACCAGCTTCCCCTTGACCTTCATAGCGTAACTGCTGACCATTGTCAATTCCGGCTGGAATATTAACTTCTATAGTGTTTTTACCATCTACAACACCATTTCCATGACACGTACCACAAGGATGTTCAATAATAATCCCTCGTCCATTACATTTGTCACAAACTGTTTGCCGTCGAATCATCCCAATCATCGATTTCTGTGTAACCGTCATATAACCTGTTCCATTACATTTGTCACAAGTAATTGGATGGGTACCCTTTTCAGCACCACTTCCCTTACATGTCCCACAAATTTCACTACGAGTATATGAAACTTGCGTTTTTTTACCAGTAATAGAATCCATGAAATCAATAGTTAGGGTATAGTCTAAATCTTCGCCGCGTGTTGGTGCAGTCGGATCTGCTCGTCGCTGTCCACTAGAAGCGCCACCAAAGAAATCGTTAAAAATATCACCAAAATCACCGAAACCACTAAAGTCACTGTAGCCTTGACCTGCACCACCAAAGCCAGCTTGGCCATTCACACCAGCTGCACCAAATTGATCGTACTGACTCTTCTTTTGTGGGTCATGAAGAACTTCATAAGCTTCATTTATTTTTTTGTATTTTTCCTCTGCACCTGGTTCATGATTGATATCAGGATGGTATTTCTTAGCTAATTTACGATAAGCAGAATTAATTTCTTTATCACTGGCATTTCGATCAACACCTAGCACACTATAATAATCTTCTTGTGCCATCTAAAAGCTCCTTACTTTCCAAAAGAAAAGAACTACTTTCATGGCAGTTCTTTTCTAATTTATTCAATTATAAACCCATTACTTGTCAGGGTCTACTTTATGAAATTCGCCATCGCTAGCTGAACCATCACCTGCATTGCCATTTTGACCATCAGCTTCAGCACCAGGTTGTCCTTGAGCTCCACCATTAGCTTGGTATAACTTAACCGCTAAGTCTTGAGCAACTTTTGATAGTGCATCTTTCTTAGTCTTCATTTCTTCCAAGTTATTGTCCTTTTGTGCCTGCTTCAATTCATCAAGCGCATCTTGAACCTTCTTAATGTCGTCTTCAGAAACTTTATCCTTAACTTCACCCAAAGTCTTTTCAGTTGAGAAAATTAATTGGTCAACTTCATTGCGTAAGTCAACTTCTTCTTTCTTCTTTTTATCTTCTTCGGCATGCTCTTCAGCTTCTTTTTGCATCTTTTGAATTTCTTCATCGGATAAACCAGATGAACTCTTAATGGTAATCTTTTGTTCTTTACCTGTACCCATATCTTTAGCCGAAACGTTTACAATTCCATTCTTATCGATATCAAAGGTTACTTGAATTTGTGGAACACCACGAGGTGCGGCAGGAATATCAGTCAGTTCAAAACGACCCAAGGTCTTATCATCAGCAGCCATTGGACGTTCACCTTGCAAAACGTGGACATCAACAGCAGGTTGATTATCAGCAGCAGTTGAAAAGATTTGACTCTTAGACGTTGGAATTGTGGTATTCTTTTCAATTAATTTAGTGAAGACACCACCCATGGTTTCAATACCAAGTGAAAGTGGAGTAACATCGAGTAAAACGACATCCTTAACATCACCTGAAATAACACCACCTTGAATAGCAGCACCTAAGGCAACAGCTTCATCAGGATTGATTGAGTGGTCAGGTTCTTTTCCAGACCACTTCTTAACTGCTTCTTGAACCGCTGGAATTCTAGTCGATCCACCATTTAAAATAACCTTATCAATATCATTAACAGTTAAGTCTGCATCTTTTAGTGCATTATCAAATGGAATCTTAGTTCGATCAACAAGATCAGCCGTTAATTCATCAAACTTAGCACGAGTCAAATCAGCTTCTAAGTGTAATGGACCGGCTTCACCAGCAGAAATAAATGGAAGTGAAATGTGAGTTGAAGATACACCAGATAGATCTTTCTTAGCTTTTTCAGCAGCATCTTTTAATCTCTGTAGTGCCATCTTATCAGTTGATAAGTCCACACCATTTTCATCTTTAAAGCCTTTAACAAGCCAGTCAATGATCTTATTATCAAAGTCATCACCACCAAGACGTGTATCACCATTAGTGGATAATACCTGAAAGACACCATCACCTAGTTGCAAAACAGAAACATCGAAAGTTCCACCACCAAGGTCATATACTAAAACTTTTTCATCTTCAGCATCTTTATCCAAACCATAAGCAAGTGATGAAGCAGTTGGTTCGTTAATAATCCGTTTTACTTCTAAACCAGCAATTTTACCAGCATCTTTAGTAGCTTGACGTTGAGCATCATTAAAGTAAGCTGGAACCGTAATAACTGCTTCAGTAACCTTCTCACCTAAATAGTCTTCTGAAAATTTCTTAATATATTGTAAAATCATTGCAGAAATTTCTTGTGGTGTATAGGCCTTATCCCCAATTTTGACTTTATAACCAGCCTCACCAATGTGACGCTTAATTGAAGAAATAGTATTAGGATTAGTAATTGCTTGCCGTTTAGCTACTTCACCAACTTGAATTTCACCATCCTTAAAGGCAACTACTGAAGGAGTAGTTCTGTTACCTTCTGGATTAGTAATAATTTTTGGTTCCTTACCTTCAAGAACTGCAACTGCAGAGTTAGTTGTTCCAAGATCAATACCGATAACTTTTGACATTAATAAAACTTCCTTTCAATTATTGTGCAACAACAACCATTGCTGGTCTTAATGTGCGATCCTTATATAAATAACCCTTTTGTAAAACCTGAACGATATAATTCTTCTGCTCATTATTTTCAGCAGCAACCGTTTGAACTGCCTGATGTAAGTTTGGATCAAATTCTACACCTTCAGCATCGATTTCACTAATTCCATGATCTTTCATCGCCTTAATTAAGGAGTCAAGAGTCATTTGAACACCCTTTTTAAGCTGCTTTGAAGCTTCATCATCTACTTCAATTGCTAAAGCTCTTTCTAAATTATCCATTACCGGTAAAATGTCTTTAGCTAAAGACTGAGATTCATACTTAATCAATTGTGCACGTTCATTATTATAACGATTTTGCATATTTTGCATTTCTGCTTGACTACGTAAATATTTATCTTCTAAATCTTTATTTTGTTCCTGCACCCTAGTTAACTCTGATTTGATTTTATCTTTTTCAGATTCAGATGCTTGTTGATCATCTACTTGAGCTTCAAAATCTTTCGTTTCATCCGTTGCCGGTTGATTTTCTATAAAATCTTTTTCATTAGTCTGTTTTTCTTTACTCACAGTTAACCTCCTTTATTTAAATCTGCCATAATATTCCAGTAGCTTTTTAGCTAATTCATTTCTAAAATATTCTAGTAGGCCAATCACTTGCGAATACGGCATATTATTAGGACCAAGTAAAGCAATAATACCTTTACCATATGACCCTACACTGTACTCTGCAGTAAGAAGACTATAATCCTTCAATAAATCATTAGATAATTCCGAACCTAAACTAACTCTTATGGGTGAGTGACTATCACTTGAGTTCATTACATTAGTCATTAAATTCGAAACTAAATCTTCATGACCCAGTAATTCATAGAGCGATTTCAAACTTGAAGCATCGCTTAGTGAACTGTTATTTAAAAGATTTAGCTGCCCGTCAACATACATTTGCTCACTAGTAGCCTCTTTAACCACATCTTCAACCAATTCAATTAATTCAGTGATATGATGAAGACCAAATTTTTCACTTAAATCTTGACTCAATGAACTCGGGTTTATTTCGTTTAAAGTCTTACCTACCAATTCATTGTTTAGCATTCGCACAGCTTTTTCAACTTCATCGCCACCAATATTATAGGGTAAACGATAAACTTGACTGTGAACATTCCCATCACTGGTAACCAAAATAGCCATAACTTGCCTATTCACTAATGGAACAATTCGAAAACCAGTAATAGTTAAAGAATTACTCTCTGGTCCTTCAGCAAAAGCAGTATAATTAGTCAAATCAGATAAAATTTTGGCCGCCTCTTGAACAATTTCATTAACTTGATGAAATGGCTGGCTAAATTGTAGCATAATTCTATCATATACTGATGCTGGCAAACGTAATGGCTCAACTAAATTATCTAAATAGTACCGATAGCCATCAGTTGATGGTAAACGGCCACTAGATAAATGAGTTTTTTCAATTAAGCCCTTGTCTTCTAAAAGAGCCATTTCATTACGAATAGTTGCACTGGAAACTTTAATTGGCAGTTGGTTCATTACAGTTTTTGAACCGACAGGATCATGTGTCTGTGTAAAATTATTAATAATTGTTTTTAAAATTAATTCTTGACGTTCGGTCAACATAAATATCGCCCTCACTTTTAGCACTCTTATTTGCTTTGTGCTAACAATTATTATGATACTAGTATTTAGCAGAATGTCAAGCTGAGTGCTAATTATTTTGAAATAAATTTTTGCAACAATTTTAACTTATCTGTACTGCTCAAAATAGTCTGTAATCTTTAATTTATCCTGTTTCATTTGCTCTTTTAGTTGATTTAAATTAGCAAACTTTATTTCTCCGCGTGTATACTTATACCACTTAATTATTATCTTTTGGTCATAAGCCTCTTCACTAAAACCAAATAAGTTAGATTCAATATATATTTTTTGGGCACTGTTAATTGTTACATTATAGCCTACACTAGTCATTGATTCATACCACTTACCATTAATCATTGTCCTCGTAGCATAAACGCCAACTTTAGGAATCACCTTATTCTCATCCCAAACTAAATTAGCAGTTGGAAAGCCCAACTTGTGACCATTACGCAGTCCGTGCCCAATATAACCGGACATGACATAAGGTGTGCCAAGTAAGTCTTTAACTAAGTCCATTTTTCCATTTTTAATAGCTCTTTTAATCTCTGTTGAGCCAATTTTTTGGTCATTGTATGTTTGTTCCGGAACCGTAATAATCTCAAATCTGTTTTGCGCAAATTTAGGTAAATTCTGCATATTGGCAATATTTTTAGGTCCATAGGTATAATCAAAACCAGCAACAACAGTCTCAGTATTAAGTTTAACAATAATATTATCTACAAATTCTTGAGCACTTACTTTGCTAAATTGCTCATTAAAATGCATCACCAACAAATAATCTACTCCAAGCTGCCGCATTTTATATATCTTTTCATCTAGGGTATCAATATAACTCACTACTTGGTTTTGATAGACCTCCTTAGGATGCCGATCAAATGTCATTAGCACTAAGGGTAAGCCCTTACTATTGGCAGTGTTCTTTGCGACCTTTATTAACTGCTGATGTCCACGATGAACACCATCAAAAAAGCCGAGAGCCAATACAATTTTACCCGGGACAATATTCTTTTTAACTGGATAAGATAAATGAATAATTTGCACTGTTGAACCTTCATTTCATCTAATTATTTTGCAAAAGCATTAATTCAGGACGGTACATTGTACCTCTGGCTTGATAAATCGCCTTAACTTTATTATTGTACCTTAATGCAACTTTTTTTGCATTCGTTTTCAAAGCAATTGCTGCCCCATTTTTTACCTTCAGCCATTGATTTTCGTTCAAGTCAATTGTCTGATAATCTTTGAAAAATACTTCGATTGGTTGTATTGCTTTTTCAGCTATAGCTGGATTGCCAATAATTTCATCTAGTTTAACAGCTTGACTGAGATTAAAGCCTGAGCTTGCTGTCCTTCGTAAGGTTTGCATTACTGCCGGAACACCTATATTTTCGCCTAGGTCATTGACAAGTGAACGCACATATGTGCCTTTACTACATTCAATTTCAAAATTAAAAG
The DNA here is from genome assembly GCF_003692985.1 of Lactobacillus sp. ESL0237. NCBI lineage: Bacteria > Bacillati > Bacillota > Bacilli > Lactobacillales > Lactobacillaceae > Lactobacillus > Lactobacillus sp. ESL0237. The sequence goes on from NZ_REHE01000008.1 coordinate 26,375, forward strand.
TTTCCTGTCCCTTTTCTAAGTCAAATTGAGGCTCATCAACCGCGTTGTATGCAAAAATTTTAACTGATCGCTTTGGTCGTTCAACCGCAATACCTTCGCGTGCATATTCATAAAGGTGCCTGCCATTTAAACGTACAGCTGAGTAAATTGGTGGAACCTGTTCTATTTTTCCAATAAACTCTTGCATCCTTGTTTGCAGAGTATCTTTACTAATTTTCGTTGTTAAACGTTTAGTTTCGAGCACTTTACCAGATGTGTCATAACTATCCGTGGCATAACCTAACAGGCCTGCACCACAATATTTTTTATTTTTTTGATGCATTAATTCAATCAATTTTGTTGCTTGTCCAATTGCAATCGGTAAAACTCCAGTTACATCAGGGTCTAAAGTTCCCGCATGGCCAATTTTTTTAATATGCAGTACTTTACGCAAATGGTAAACAACATCTGCACTCGTCATACCCTTTTCTTTATCAATTACTAATATTCCGTTAATCATTTCCCTACCTACTAAAAAAGCGCTAACCAGCGCTTTTCTTAATTATTGCGATCTGCATCTTGCTTTTTTACTTCTGCAATTAAACGATCAATCTTACTACCATATTTAACTGAATTATCCCGTTTAAAAATTAATTCTGGAACTTTATAAACAGTTAAAATTTGTCCTAAGAGATGACGCATCATTCCCTTAGCTTTTTCTAAACCAATAGCCGTTTCTTCTTCCTTTTTTGGATTTTCAGAAAGAATGCTGTAATAAACAGTAGCATAAGACAAATCATTGGTACATTCAACTGCTGTAATCGTTACATCTTTAACACGTGCATCACGAATATCTTTTCGTAAAATTTTAGTTAATTCACGCAGAATTTCGCCTTCAACACGACCAATTCTATGTTTCATACTTTGCTCCTAATCACACTATTTTTGTGGCTTAACTTCCTGTTGTTCAACTGCTTCCAGCTCATCGCCAATTTTAATGTCATTATAACCTTCGATTGTTAAACCACAGTCAAAGCCCTGCTTAACAATTTTGGTATCATCTTTAAACCGTTTTAATGAACCAACTTTACCAGTATAGATTACAACACCATTACGAATCAAATTAACATCCGCATCACGTGAGATATAGCCTGAATCAACAAAAGCTCCAGCAATAGTGCCGACTTTAGAAACTTTCCATGTTTCACGCACGGTCAAATTCCCGACAACTTTATCTTCATATGTTGGCTCAAGCATTCCTTGCATAGCGGCTTTAACATCATCAATTGCTTTATAAATAACACTATATAAACGTATGTCGACTCCGCCATCTGTTTCCGCCTGCGATTTAGCGGTTACAGTCGGACGAACATTAAAACCAATAATAAATGCGTTCGATGCGGCAGCTAATGTTACATCGGATTCATTAACTGCACCAACACCAGCGTGAATAATATTAACCCGGACACCCTCAACGTCAATTTTTTCAAATGATTGTTGTAAAGCTTCAACAGATCCTTGAACATCAGCTTTTAAGACAACACCAACTTCTTTCATATTCTCTTTCTTCATTGTATCGAAAAGATTATCAAGGGTTACATGTTGTACATTTTCCCTGGATTGCTGTAATGCTTGTTGCGCCCTCTGTTCGCCGACACTACGTGCTGTCTTTTCATCATCAAAGACAACTATCTTATCAGCAGATTCTGGCACATCATTTAGCCCAGTAATTTCAACTGGCATCGATGGGGTAGCTTTTTCAACTTGACGTCCACGATCATTGGTCATTACCCGAACGCGTCCAAAACGATTCCCCACAACAATCGGATCTCCAGTATGCAACGTACCTTGCTGAATTAATAAATCAGCAACTGGACCACGTCCCCGAGATAACCGAGCTTCAATTACTGTACCAATAGCCTTTTGCTTAGGATCAGCCTTTAGTTCCATTAAATCAGCTTGAAGTAAAATCATCTGCAAAAGCTCATCAACATTTTCACCAGTTTTAGCAGATATTTGAACATAAATGGTATCTCCACCATAATCTTCTGGTATTAAATTATATTTCATTAATTGTTCGGTAACATGTTCCGGATTAGCACCAGGCACATCCATTTTGTTAATTGCAACAATTATTGGTACTTTTGCACTTTTAGCATGATCAATTGCTTCAATAGTTTGTGGCATTACTCCATCGTCAGCTGCAACAACTAAAACAACAATATCTGTTATTTCTGCACCACGTTCACGCATATTTGAAAATGCCGCATGACCTGGAGTATCCAAAAACGTTATTGGCTTATTATCTATTTTAACTTGATAAGCTCCAATTTTTTGAGTAATACCACCAGCTTCGTGTGCTGAAACTTGTGTATGGCGTAAGCGATCTAATAAAGTTGTCTTACCGTGATCAACGTGTCCCATAATTGTAACGACTGGTGGGCGTTTAACTTGTAATTTCGAATTTTGCGAAGCTTCCATTTGTTTTTCATAAAGAGTATCAATGTCGGAAATATCTTCATGAATTTTTTCTTCAGCGTTAATCCCATATTCAGCCGCGATCAACTCAATTGCATTTTTATCTAATGATTGATTTTGATTGGTCATCACTCCAAGCATAAATAATTTTTTAACAATTTCTGCTGGCTCACGATGCAATAATTTACCCAAATCTTGAGCATTCATCCCGACTTCATAAACTAAAGTTTCTGGCAATGGGCGCTCTTTGCGTTGAGTTGGTTGTTTTTTAGGTAATTGTTCAAATTGCCGCTTTTTACCCTTATTTTTGCGTTTTTCTTGATGCTTTGAAAAATTATTGCCAGCGTAATTTTGGCTTTTTCCCTTACGGCCAGGCTTACCAGAATTGCGAGTATGACCATTACCACGCCGATTCTCATCTTTCACAGGCTCTATCGCGGTATTATCTTCAATAACTCGGTGCTTATTAACCGAAGAAGACGCCTGATTTTGTTTCATTCTTGCTGGCGAAGGCTTAATTATTTTAGGACCGACTGTCTTAGGAGTAACTGCTACTTTTTTAACAGTTTGCTTTTCATTTGAACTTATTTTTTTCACTTCTTCTATTTTTTTAGTTGGCTTTTCTTCATTTGACTTTTCAAAATCATGCCGACTAACCTGTTTTGTTTGCTGATTTAATGAATTTTCTTCAACTCGCTGTTTTTGCTTTAATTGCTTTAGCAAGTCTTGTGCTGCCGGCTTAGACGCTTTTTCATTATGATTTGTTTTGATCTTTTGCTTTTTGTTTGCTTGATCACGATGAACCTGATCATTTACACGATTAGTATTCCGCTTTTTGGTAGTCTTTTTTTCATCAACCTTTTTTTCGTTTTTACGAATTGAAGTTACAGAAACTTTGATTTTACTATTTTTCAAAGCGGATTTCTCTTCCTTTTTAGTGGGAGCGGGGTTTTGAAAACTACCCTTTATCTGATTCACTTCTGAATCTTCCAATGATGACATATGATTCTTTACATCGAAGCCGAGTTCTTTCGCTTTATTAACCACAACTTTATTCTCGATGCCTAACTCTTTTGCAATTTCATAAATTCTTGTTCTAGTCATCCAATCACACTCCTTCATTAATCTTTTGTACTAATGCTTTATAAAAACCAATATCAGTAATACCTAATACTTTACGCTTTTTGCCAATTGCATGTGAAATTTCATCACTATTAAAAGCAGAAATAATACTTATCCCACTTTTGGTAGTAATTCTATTGATCTTTTCACTTGTACCTTCATGGCAGTCATTAGCCAAAATAACAACTTTGATTTTCTTTGCTTTGAGCCCCACAAGAACAAGTTCCTGACCTGAAATTATTTTCCCAGCTCGCTCCGCAAGACCTAGCAAATTCAACGCTTTTTGTCTACTTTGCAAATCTAACTATCACCAAATAATTCTTTTCTTGCCTTTTGATGATCGACATAAGCATATAACTCGTCATAGAATGCTGCTGAAATTTTAGTTCCGAGACTGCGATCTAACACGCCTTTTTCTTGTGCAGACTTAATTTTAGTAGGATCTAATGAAACATAAGCACCACGACCTGGCTTTTTACCAGTTGGGTCAACAAAAACATTTTTTTCTTTATCAATTACAATGCGAACTAACTCTTTTTTAGGTTGCATACTATTAGTTAATAAATCTGTTCGCATTGGAATCTTTCTTTTTTTCAAAAAAATTCCTCCTTGCCTTATTCATTATCAATATGCTCATTTATTTCTAAATTTTGCTTAGTCTCTTGTATATCACTCAATTGGTCTTCATGGTCAGTACCTGATTGCTTCTCAATTGATACAGAATCAGTGCTTTCTTCTGTATTGTCATTTGCTTCATCAACAAACTCAACTTCAGATTCTGGTCTAATGTCAATTTTATAGCCAGTTAAGCGTGCAGCTAAGCGAACATTCTGCCCCTTCTTACCAATAGCAAGTGATAATTGATAATCAGGTACAATTACCAATGCACTTTTTTCATCTACTTCATCGCTAAATTGAACTGCAATAACTTCTGCAGGATTTAGGGCATTAGCAATAAAGTCTGACGGATCTTGCTCGTAATTGACAATATCAATATTTTCACCATCAAGTTCATTAACAACATTTTGCACACGTGTACCACGTTGACCAACACAGGTTCCAACAGGATCAATATTAGGATCATTTGATTTTACCGCGATTTTAGTTCTATCACCAGCTTCACGCGCAATAGAAATGATTTCAACCGTACCATCAAAAATTTCTGGGACTTCCTGTTCAAATAATCTTTTAACCATATCTGGTGCAGTTCGTGAAACTGTAATTTGAGCTCCTTTGGAATCAGAACCAACATGAGTTACTAGTACACGAATTTGATCTTGAGGATTATAAATTTCATTTGGCATTTGATCATTGCGAGGCATAACAGCTTCTACATTACCAATTTTAACATAGACAAAGCGATTATCACGTCTTTCAACTGTTCCAGTAATTAATTCATCTTCGTACTTTGAATATTCACTAATTATCTGATTTCTTTCAGCCTCACGTAAATGTTGCATGATAACTTGTTTGGCTGTTTGAGCTGCAATGCGACCGAAGTTCTTTGGTGCAACTTCAAAGCGAATTGTATCCCCTAATTCATATGCACGGTTGATTGCTAAAGCATCTTTTAAACTAATCTCTAGTCGATCATCATGAACTTCTTCCACAACAACCTTCTCAGTCATTAACCTAAAGTCGCCCTTACGTTCATCAAATTTAACTACAACATTAGTTGCTTGGTTATAATTCTTTTTATATGCTGCAACGAGGGCTGCTTCAATTGCTTCAACAATCACCTCTTGCTTAATACCTTTTGTTTCTTCTAAAGTAGCAAACGCCTCTAGCATTTCTTTAGACATAAGTTTTAATCAACCTTTCTAAAATTCAATTGCAAATCGAACATTTGCAACTAGTTTACGGGGAATAGTTAACTGCTTCCGCCTTGTTTTAATTTTAATTTCCAATTTTATCTCGTCATTAGTATACGACTTTAAAATACCTTCATATTCTTTTTGGTTATCGATTTTTTGATAAAGTGCAATGTGAATGTAATTATTCAAAGCCTTTTGCCAATCATTACTAGTTTTTATTGGTCGCTCAATACCAGGAGAAGAAACTTCTAAAATATAGGGGTCAGGAAATGGATCAGGCCTTAATTCATCTAACTTAGTAGAAATCAGCTCACTAAGACCAGCAATTTCATCCATATCAATTCCATCATCTCGATCCACATATATGCGTAAATAACTTTGTCCTTTTTCTTTCACGTATTCACTATCTACCAATTCATCTCCACGTGACTTTATAATTGGGATAATTTCTGCAAGAACAGCTTCTTTAACTTTCGCCAAGTACTTTCCTCCGTAATAAAAAGAGTGAGCAATCAATGCTCACTCCGAATCACTTATTCGAACTTCTTTGTTAATTATATCATATTTATACTAATACTGCAAAAATCAAAAGAGTGATAGTTGATTTTGATCAGGCAAGCCTTCCAAAACACCATTTTCTTCTAAATAGTCCATGATTGTCTGCGATACTTTGCCCCTTTTTGCCAAATCTTCTTTTGATAAAAATTCTTGTTCTGCTCGTGCAGCAACAATTTGTTTTGCAGCATTTATCCCTAAGCCAGGAACGGCATTAAATGGCGCTAAAATTGTATGTTGGTCAACAATTGTAAAATTAGTTGCTTCAGATTTATTAATATCAACCATTTTTATACTAATACCACGTTCAAGACACTCATTAGCAATTTCTAACACAGTTAATAGACTTTTATCTTTAGCAGAAGCATCATTACCTTTGGCTTGAAGGTCACTCATTGCCTTTTTAACAGTATTTTTACCATGACTCATTGCTACTAAATCAAACAGATCAGCCCGAACTGAAAAATAAGCAGTGTAATATATTTCAGGATAGTAAACTTTAAACCAAGCAATTCTTAAGGCCATTAAAATATAAGCAGTAGCGTGGGCCTTCGGAAACATATATTTTATTTTCAAACAAGACTGAATATACCAACTAGGAATTTTATTATTTTCTTGTAAAACAGCCATGTCTTCCTCACTGATACCACGACCATGCCGAACCGATTCCATAGTCGAAAAGGCAACTTCAGGTTTAACACCCCAGTGAATAAGATCTGTCATAATATTATCACGACAACCAATTACATTTTTTAGTTTGCAAATACCATTATTAATTAGTTCCTCTGCATTACCTAACCAGACATCCGTCCCATGAGAAAGACCAGAAATCTGTAATAATTCGGAAAAAGTAGTTGGCTTAGTTTCTTCAAGCATACCACGAACAAATCTCGTCCCAAATTCTGGTACTCCTAAAGTTCCAGTTTTAGATTGTATTTGCTCTGGTGTCACTCCTAAGATATCAGGACTAGAAAATAATGACATAACGCCGGGATCATCAGGTGGAATAGACAGTGGGTCTACTCCTGATAAGTCTTGAAGCATTCTAATCATCGTTGGATCATCATGTCCTAAAATATCAAATTTCAATATATTGTCATGAATCGAATGAAAATCAAAATGAGTTGTTTTCCATGTTGCATTAACATCATCTGCTGGGTATTGTACTGGAGTAAAATCATAAATATCCATATCATCCGGAACTACAACAATACCAGCTGGATGTTGCCCAGTTGTTCGTTTTACTCCGCTGACTCCTGCTGCTAAACGATCTAATTCTGCTCTTCGCAGATTTAACTCTTTTTCATCATCGTAATGTTTAGCATAACCATATGCTGTTTTATCTGCAACTGTCGCAATTGTCCCAGCTCGATAAGAATTTACGGGGCCAAACATCACCCGAATAAAATTATGTGCCACTGGTTGATAGTCACCAGAAAAGTTCAAATCAATATCTGGAACTTTATCTCCGTGAAAACCTAAAAAAGTGGCAAAAGGTATATCTTGGCCGTCTTTGACCAAATCTGTATCACATTTGGGACACTTTTTATCAGGTAAATCATAGCCAGAACCATATTCACCATTCTCAAAAAATTGGGAATATTTACATTTCGGACAACGATAATGCGGCGCGAGTGGATTAACTTCCGTAATTCCAGACATTGTTGCAACAAGACTAGAACCAACTGAACCACGTGAACCAACTAAATAACCGTCTTTATTTGACTTGGCAACTAATCGTTGTGATATTAAGTAAATGACTGCATAGCCATTTGAAATAATCGAATGCAATTCCATATCAACACGGTCTTGAACTAGCTTAGGTAGCGGATTGCCATAAAGCTCATGCGCTTTATCATACGTCAGCTTTTTCATTTCTTCATCAGCATTTTCAATATGTGGCGGATAAAGTCCATCTTTAATTGGTGCAATTTCTTCAACTGACTCAGCAATTTTATTTGGATTTGTAATAACAATTTCTTGAGCCGCTTCTTCACCTAAAAAGCTAAAAGCATCTAGCATTTCTTGAGTAGTATAAAAATGCAAATCAGGTTGTTTTTTATTTCGATCAGGGTTACCCCTTTGCGCAGAAATTAAAATTGTCCTGTAAATAGCGTCATGCGGTTCAACGTAATGGGCATCTCCAGTTGCAACAACGGGCTTATTTAATTCTTGCCCTAATTGATATATATTACTTAAAATTTCTTCTAATTCTGCTTCATCGGCAATTAGGTGATCGTCAATCATTGCGGCGTAATTTGCAGGTGGTTGAATTTCCAAATAATCATAAAATTCTGCCTTCTTGCGTGCTTCATCATAGCCTTTTTGCATCATTGCAGTAAAAACTTCACCTTCACCACAGCCAGATCCATAAAGCAAGCCTTCATGGTTTTCAATTAAATCAGATTTAGGGGTACGTGGAATACGATAAAAGTCTTCAGTGCTCGCAATAGAAACTAAACGATACATATTTTTTAAGCCAGCTTGAGTTTGAGCCAATATAGACATATGTTTCGGTCGTGCTCTTTTAAACACTTGACCGTGAGCCGCATAATCATTCATTTTCCCCAAATCGTCCTCACCAAATTTTTCAGTAAAGGCAGTAAGTAGTTTAAACATTAAATAGCCCGTTGCTTCTGCATCTTGATTTGCTCTGTGATGATGTTCAAGTACAACATTGTATTTTTTAGCTAATGAATCGAGGGTGTGTCGCGTTTGTTCTGGATGAAGGAGCCTTGAAATTTCAAGGGTATCAACTACTGGCTGTGTGATTTCACTCAAATTTGCTCTTTTTAAAGCAGCATTTACAAAACCGACATCAAATTGAACATTATGACCACAAAGCGGCCTTGCACCATAAAAATCCTGAAACTGTTTAATTACAACGTCTTCATCATCAGCAGCCTTTACCATTTCATCAGTAATAGAAGTTAAGTTAATCGTTTGTTCACTTAGAGGGTGATGCGGATTTATAAATTTATCAAACCGATCAATTACTTCGCCATTTTTCATTTTTACGGCACCAATTTCGATAATAGTGTCATAAACTGACGATAATCCAGTTGTTTCAACATCAAAAATTACGAATTCTTGATCTTCATATTTCATTGGCGCAGGATTAAGGATCAATAAGGCACGATCATCAATCATATTTGCTTCAAGACCATAAACAATCTTTATACCATTCTTCTTGCCAGCATTATAAGCTTCAGGAAAGGCCTGTACATTTGCATGATCTGTAATAGCAATCGCCTTTTGCCCAAATCGTTTAGCTGCTAAAACAAAATCAGTCGCTGTATTAGTTGCATCAAGCTGACTCATATTAGTATGCAAATGCAATTCAATACGCTTCTCTTCACCTTTATACTTTTCAATTCTCTCAGTATGTTCAACTACTTCAAAAGAAGAAATATTAAAAACAACGTCGTGGCTCCATTGATCTTCAGCTGCAGTACCCTGCATCTTAGCCCAAGTTCCCCGTTTCAATTTACTAATATTTTCTAGTTGATCATCATCCGAAATAAACTTTTTGAATGAAATTGAATCAGTATAATCAGTAATTTCTCCCATATAAATATGAGAGCCGTTTTTAAGTTCCCGTACATCAGTATTAAAAATGTTGCCCTCAATAACCACATTTCTGGTTCCGGCAATAACATCCTTAATTTGAGTTACCGTCATTTTTTTATCAAGTGTTCGGTTACCATAGCGCGTTTTTTTAGTTTGATAAATCGGTTTTTTAGAGTATTCCTTTGGTGGGGTTGCTAAATAAGCCTCTTGCATATTTTGCTCATGCTGTTCCTGTAATTGCTGTAAACTTGCCAAATTACTTTGTGAGCTGGCCTCATCGATTTCCGTTACAAACTTTAAATTGAAAAAGCCGTAATCTCTCATTTCAATTGCTAACTGGTCTAATACCTTTTGTTCCAATAGCCCGTCTACCACTAAATTGTCAACCGGAATAATCCACCGTTCATCTTCTTTTCGCGGTTGATGGCTTGCAATAAACTCTCGTGCAACTGGTTGCAATAACTGCGAGGTTTGGACTGCATATTGCCAATAGTCAGTTAAATAATTATCATCTCCGTTTTCTGATCGCACAAACAAATGTGTTTTAACAAATGAAGAAAAGCTTGCCGTAATTGCCTTATTTAGAGCATCATAAGTGGCAAACTTTAACGGTGTAGCAAAAAGAACATGGATATCCCATCTATGCTCTTTAGCGTAAACATCCACGTTCTCAATTTGGCCCTTTTGCAGTATATCCTCATCTTCAAATTGTTTAGGGAAATTAATCTGCTCTAACAGGCGTAAGAAAAGTTCGTTTTTATTCGTCACGAAAATTATCCTAACTCTTTATTTACAAAATCTGCTAGTTCAGTAGTTGTCATCTCAGTAGCCACTTCATCACTTGGTCGCTTAACTTCAATAATTCCTTCACTAGCCTTTTTACCAATTGTAATACGAACGGGAGCACCAATCAAATCAGCATCAGCAAATTTAACACCGGGACGTTCATTGCGGTCATCGTATAAAACATCATAATTTTTACTGAACTCTGCTTCAAGTTGCTCAGCTAATCTAGTCTGTGCCTCATCTTTCATTTTCATTTGGACTATGTGCAAATTGAATGGAGCAATTTCTTTTGGCCATGCAATACCAAATTTCGTCAAATGCTGCTCAATTACAGCTGATAAAACACGTGTAACGCCAATACCGTATGAACCCATAATTACTGGTTGTGATTTTCCATTTTGATCTAAAAAATCAGCTCCCATTTTTTCAGTATAATATGTGCCAAGTTTAAAAATATGTCCTACTTCAATTGAAGTAGTAAATTTAAGCGGTAAATGATCGATTGGATCAGGTTCACCTTCATTGGCAACACGCAGATCACTGACTTGATCAATTTTAAGATCACGATCAAAATTAACGTTCTTTAATTGGTAACCATTTTGATTTGCGCCAACAACAGTATTGACTAAATTCTTAATTGTTTCATCAGCAATAATTTGATCAGCCCAGGTAGCATTTATTGGACCTACGCTTCCCTTTTTCAAGCCAGTAAGTTGGTATAGTTCATCATCACTAGCGACTCTTACTGAATCTGCATCAAGTAGATGAGTAAGCTTTACTTCATTAACTTGCTTATCACCACGAATTAAAACCAGTACATGATCTTTTTCATTAACTATATAAAGGATGCTTTTTACAATTTTAGTTGCTGGCACATTTAAAAATTTCGTTAAATCAGCAATGGTTTCTTGTCCTGGAGTGGCAACCTTAACAATTGCTTCTTCCTTTTCTTGACTAGGCTTGAAAGTATCAACACTAACCGCCATTTCTAAATTAGCAGAGTATGTATTAGTTTCGTTAGTGGCAATTGTATCTTCTCCAATAGCTGCCGGAGCTTGGAATTCAGTAGAATTTTTTCCACCCATGGTACCAGAATCGGCAATTACTGCTGTCACATTAACTCCACAACGTTTGAAAATAGCTTCAAATGCCTTCTTTTCATCATTAAATTGTTCATCCAATTGTTCTCTAGTAGCAGCGAAACTATAGGCATCCAGCATAATGAATTCACGCGTTCTTAATAAACCAAACCGTGGCCGATTTTCATCACGAAATTTATTTTGAATTTGGTATAAAGCAATTGGCATTTGCTTATAGCTTTTGATGCTTTTAGCAACAATTTGCGTAAATGTTTCCTCATGAGTCGGTCCTAGTAAACTTTGCCGACCATGCCGATCATTTAATCTAAACATTTCTAAACCGTATTTTTGCCAACGCCCTGATTCTTCCCATAATGAAGCAGGTAGTAATTCTGGCATAGCCATTTCCGGCACATTGATTTGGGCCATTTCTTCTTTTATTATCTGTTCAACTTTGGTTAAGACGCGATAACCTAATGGTAAATATGCATAAACACCAGCAGTTACTTGCCGAACATAACCACCCCGAAGCATCAGCTTGTGACTAGCCGCAACTGCATCAGCTGGAGCCTCCTTTAAAGTAGGTATAAATAATTTAGATTGACGCATTAATTTCTCCCCCAAAATAACTTTTTAAAAAATTCTATTTAATAAAATAGCGATATATGTCATTGCCAGTCACTGCAATAATCAAAATAAGTAACAGTCCAAAACCGATTAGTTCTACTAACGACTCATGATCTTCTGAAATTGGTTTACCACGAACAATTTCAATTAAATTAAGCAAAAACTTTCCTCCATCTAAACCAGGAATTGGAATCATGTTTACAATCCCCAAGTTTATTGAAATCATCGCTAAAAATGCCAAAATATACGGTAACCCTAATTGTGATACTTGTGATGTTTGTGAATATATTCCAACTGGACCTGATAGTTTATTTAAACTAAAATGTCTGAACAATCCACCAACAGCATTAAAAATCATTCCAGTTGTTGATACGGTCATCTCCCATCCTCGTTGAGCCTTGGCCGAAATATGCTCATCACCTTGTGCATGGATTCCGATTTGATAGATAGTTTGACCTTGAACTTTAATTGATTTTGGCTTAACACTAGCTGTCCTTGTTTGACCATCTTTATTAATAAAGGAAACTTTAATATTTTTTCCCTTACTATGATTAATAAAGTCAGAAACCTCTTGAAAAGTAGTAATCTTGTAATTGTTAATTTTAATTAGTCTAGAGCCTGGTTCGATTTTCGCCAATTTAGCAGGTGAATTAGTATCGACATGACTAACAGTTGTTGTAGCTGGACCTGGAATTGTAAAGGTCCAAATCATAAAAACAACAAAGCCCAAAATAATATTCATTAATGGACCAGCGATATTAGTCGCTAATTTTTGCCAAACATTGGCTTCTTGAAATTGAGTATCACGCGGAGCAATAATTAATTCGGTTTTTGTTTGATCGATTATAGTAGCATCATGATTAACATGATAGGTTACTCGATCTGCCTCATTGCCATTTTCATATCCTGAAATAAATAACTCATCAACCAAATCAGCTTTTGTAATTAAGACTGGGATGCCCTCAATTGGCACATCTGATTTAGAAGCATCAATTTTGATAACTTCGTTTTGCTCATTTAACTGTAGAATCACTGTCATCCCGGGTTCAAGTGCTGTGTCGTCATCTTTACCTGCTAAACGAACATAGCCACCTAATGGCAACCAACGGATGGTATACGTGGTTGGATTACGACGCACTTGAAAAAGTTTTGGCCCCATTCCAATTGAAAATTCACGTACCAAAATACCACATTTTTTAGCAACAATGAAGTGCCCGAATTCATGGACAAAAACTAACAACCCAAATACAATTAAAAAAATTAGTATACCTTTCAAAAGAAATCTCCTAGTGGACAATACCTAATAAAGCAGCAAAAACTGGCAAAACAAACAGCATACTGTCGAATCTGTCTAAAATTCCACCATGACCAGGCAAAATTTTACCAGAATCTTTTACATTATAAAAACGCTTGTAGGCAGATTCAACTAGGTCCCCCATCTGGCCAACAATGGATAAGATTAAAGCAAAAATCACCAATTCAATTAAAGAATAACCTAATGGAACAAAATAGGCATAAATTGTTGCACAAATAACTGCGCAAATTGTTCCTCCAATTGAACCTTCCCAAGTTTTATTGGGACTAATCACTGGCCATAATTTATGTCGACCAATTTTTCGACCGATCATATAAGCCCCTGTGTCTGTTAACCAAACCACTACAAATACATAGCAAAGTAAAGCTAGTCCATGCGAACTATTTCTAATTCCTGCCATATAGTGAAAGCCAGTGCCAATATACAGTGATCCCAAAGTATAAACACCAATATCATCAAAATTTGTTTTATTCTTTGATAAAACAGTCCATGTTAACATTAACATGATTAACGCAAAATAGATGCCATACTTAGTCCAGTTAAATGGCATTGCCTTAATAAAGGTATCTGGAATTGCCCAAGTTATCGTTGCTAATAATGCTAATACAAAATTAACTGATACTAAAATTTGCTTTTTCATTAAAAATATTTCACTGATTCCAATTGCCGCAAAAGCTACAGTAAGCCAGTCCATCCAAAGCCCACCTGCCCAAACAATCGGAATAAACAAAATTAAAGCAATAATTGCTGTGATTACACGTTGTTTCATATATTTACCTAACTACCTTATTCATCAAGTTTACCAAATCGACGATGACGATTTTCAAAGTCGCTGACAAATTCTTGTAAATCATTTTTATTAAAATCCGGCCAATTTTTCGAACTAAAAGCTAATTCAGAATAAGCAAGTTGCCAAAGCATAAAATTAGAAATTCTTTGTTCGCCAGAAGTTCTAATTAACAAGTCTGGTTCTTGAAATTTACCAAAATTAGCGGTCATTAAATGTTGAGCAATCATTTTTTCATCAATCTGTGCACTAGATAATTGCCCCATTTCAATTAGAGACCCTAATTCTTGCATAGCTGTTAGAATCTCTCTTCTTGAGCCGTAATTAAAAGCAAAATTCAAGATTAATCCGGTATTATCAGCTGTTTCAGCCATTGCCTGTTGTACAACATCGTATGTTTTACTTGGCAATTCGTCAAGATAGCCCATAATGTTAACCTTAACATTATTTTCCATTAGCGTAGGCATAAACTTATCAAAAAAGCGTACTGGTAAATTCATTAAATACGCAACTTCTTCTTTAGGACGAGCCCAATTTTCAGTTGAGAAGGCGTACAATGATAGAACTCTAATTCCCAGTTCATTAGCGGCTAAGGTAATACGTTCGACATTATACATTCCTTCTCGATGCCCCATAATGCGTTTCTTACCTTGTTGTGTAGCCCATCGCCCGTTGCCATCCATAATAATGGCAAGATGGTTTAACTGATTCCTTTTTTCTACCATTACTTATCCTTGAGTAATTTCTTTTCGTTTTTTATCTGCTAACACATCGATGTTTTTAGTTGCTTCATCAGTAACCTTCTGAACCTGCTTTTCTAAGTTTCGCTGTTCATCTTCAGTTATTTCATCATCTTTTTGCAATTTTTTCAAACTATTCATTGCATCGCGACGCACATTTCTAACCGCAATCTTACCTTCTTCAGCCATCTTATTTACTTCTTTAGCAATTTCTTGACGCCTTTCTCCAGTCAACTGCGGAATTACTAACCGAATAACTTTACCATCATTGGCTGGGGTTAGCCCCAAGTTAGAGGCTAACAAAGCATGTTCGATATTATCAATACTAGTTTGATCATATGGTGTAATCAGTAGCACACGTGGTTCGGGAATTGTTACGCTAGACATTTGCGTTAAAGGCGTTGGGGCACCATAATAGTCAACTTTAATTCCATCTAAAATCGCTGCATTGGCAACCCCAGCTCTAACCGTGCCAAGATTCTTCTCAAAAACATGAATCGATTTATCCATATTTTCCTTTGCCTTATTAATAACTTCGTTACTCATTTTTTCCTCCTTCAATCATTGTACCAATATTTTCTCCCATGACAGCTCGCTTAATATTGCCTGCAGTATTAACGTTAAATACAATTAGAGGTATATTTGTATCCATTGAAAGTGAGCTTGCCGTTCGGTCCATAACTTTTAAGTTCTTTGAAATAACATCAAGTTGGGTCAACTCAGTATATTTAGTGGCATTAGGATCAATTTTGGGATCAGCAGTATAAACGCCATCAACACCGTTTTTGGCCATTAAAATTACATCTGCACCAATTTCTGCTGCCCGAAGTGCTGCCGTTGTATCAGTTGAAAAATATGGGTTACCAGTACCTCCACCCATAATAATTACGCGTCCTTTTTCTAAATGACGAATTGCTTTTCTTCTAATATATGGCTCAGCAATTTGTCTCATCTCAATTGAAGTTTGCAATCTAGTAGGAACACCTACATGTTCTAATCCATCTTGAAGCGCTAGACCGTTCATTATGGTAGCTAACATCCCCATATAATCAGCTTGAGAGCGTTCCATTCCTAGCTTAGCACCAGTTTCACCGCGCCACATATTGCCACCACCACAAACAATGCCAATTTCGACGCCTAAGTCGTGAACCGCCTTTATTTCTTGTGCTAAATGACTGATAACAGTAGGATCAATTCCCGTACCTTTAGTTCCAGCTAATGCTTCACCGGAAATTTTTAAAACGACTCGCTTATATTTAACTTCAGTCATGACAACCTCCTCTATTAACTTAAATTATTCTACCATATAAAGCATACAAATGTAGTACATCAAAACAGCCGGATTCAGTAACCAACCTTAACTAACTTATTTTAACAAAAAATCCATTCCTAAAGAATGGACTTCCACAATATTATTTTTCATTATTGACTTGCAACAATAGATTATAAAGCGCCCCATAAAGATTCGAATCATTTCTAAACTTGGCAGAAACGATATTAGGTTTTACCAAAGTTTGACCAATAATTGGGTTATCTATTGTAGTAAAACGGTCGTAGGCTGCATTAATTCCCTCGATTAAAATTGATTGTGCACTAATACCACCACCAATTGCTACTTTATTAATATCAATAACCGTTTGCAGATTTAAAATTAGAATTGCAATTTTTAAACAATACTCATTAAAAATTGCCACAGCTTCTGGAACTTGATTTTTTATTGCGGCAAAAGCATACTTACCATCAGTTTCATCTTGATAGTGCAGCACCTGGTTAACTTTTCTAACAAACTGCACAGCTGAGCCGCGATATGCCATACTACCCAGCATTGTCTTTGCCTGCGAACTATCACAAATCATAAAGCTCAATTCTCCAGCTTGTGCATGTACCCCAGATAATAACTGACCATCAATCATGATGCCTCCACCAACTGCCGTACCCAAAGTAATAGCGGCACAATTCTTTTCTCCTTTTAGATTACCTAACCAACTTTCTGCTAAAATACTTGCTTTTCCATCGTTAATTACTGCTACTGGGAAATCATATTTATCGCCATATACTTGTGCAAAATCAATGCCATCTAAAAAGGGTAGCGCTCCACCAAAGCAAATTTTTGTTTTATCAATTTTACCAGGAGCGCAAACTCCCAGCCCCTTCAGGTTAGCTACATCTTGTTGGATTATCTTATCAAGACTGTTAAGAAAATCAACTTTATTTTTTAACGTTGCCATCTTACCCTTATCAATAATTTTCCCAGATGAACTTAAATGGGCGTACTTAACTTCAGTACCGCCGATATCAATGCTTAAATAGTTTTTCATAATTTTCTTTCATTTATAACTTTCTAACATCTTAATTAGATTCTATATTTTACAATAAAAAAAGTAAAAATAACAACTGAAAGAATAAACTTAATGGTAAAACTTTTCATGTTTCTTACCTTATAATTAGCTGTTTTCTTCAATTTTAACCATACATTCAATGATTAACTCGACAAAAAGAGAAACTAACGACTGGATATCGAATGAAGCGTTATAGACAAATGACTTACCTGGCAAAACAATTAAATGCCTAAAGTCTTTTCTGAGACTAGCATCTGGATTAAAGGTAACTAAATAAGTTATGACCAGACTTAGATTTTCACTTAAAGATATTACCAGAACAAATAAAAAAACTTTAGAAGATATTGATAAAATTCTAGGTGTTGTGTGTGCAGGTGAGTAATACCTAGAATTTTAGGGTCAAACTTACTTCCAACTTATAGTGCAGTCGTTAAAGACTTTGACTTAACTACAGAAAAAACTGTCAATGAAAATCTTGATAACCCAGCAAATAATAAGTTAACCTAGCGAAACATTGGTAGTAAAACCATAGGGTTTATTCAAGCAGCCGTTACTCCAATGATTCCAGGACTTATTGCAGGGGGAATGTTCAAAGTAATTTTGATCTTAATTACTACATTTGTTAATCCAAATTTTGTTAAAACCTCTAGTTATATGCTACTTTCTGCTATCGGAGATGCCCCGTTTTACTTCATGCCAATTGTAGTCGCATATGGTGCTGCACCCAAATTAGGTGGAACGCCAACACTTTTTGGCCTATCGGTAATAATTTTGAATTATGGGATTTCCTTATGGAATTAGTGGGCTAAACAAGATAAAAATGGAAGCTGAAGATATAACTACACTTAAAAATGGTCAATTGGATTTTATTGCCTTTAGCTATTACCGTTCGACCATTTCAAAAGCCGGTGATTCTTGGTTTAATGTCGGTGGATTACCTAATCCATATTTAAAAGTAACCAAATGGGGGGAACTCGATCCTCTTGGCTTACGCTATACAATGAACATGATTTATGATCGAATTCAAAAACCAATCTTTATTGTAGAAAATGGCTTAGGATCTATTGATCAGCCAGACGAAAATAATTATGTAGAAGATAATTATCGAATTGACTACTTACAGAAACATCTTTCAGCAATGGCTGATGCAATTAATATTGACAAAGTTCCATGTATTGGCTATACCATGTGGGCTCCAATTGATTTGATTTCACTTTCAACCGGAGAAATGAAAAAAAGATATGGCTTTGTATATGTAGATATGGATGACTTAGGAAATGGTAGTTTAAAAAGAATTCCGAAAAAATCGTTTAAATGGATAAAAAACATAATCAAAACTAATGGAAAAGCATTAGATAATTAGTTTAAATTAACCAATAATTGTAATAAATAAAAAAGGGGGGTCTCTTTTAGAGACATCCCCTTTTTATTTATATCCGACTTACTTCATTCTTACTTCATTTGTTCTTGTACTTCAGCCGCAAAATCTTCTTGTTTCTTTTCAATACCTTCGCCCACTTCGTAGCGAGTAAATGCAGCTACTTCACAACCTACTGATTTAGCGTACTCAGCAACTGTCATATCGCCATCTTTAACGTAAGGTTGATCAACCAAGCAAATTTCACTTAAGTACTTATTAACCCGACCTTCAACAATCTTAGGAATAATGTTAGCAGGCTTGCCTTCATTTTCAGTTTCCTTAGTAAAGACTTCTTTTTGACGATCAAAGTCAGCCTTTGGCACTGATTCTTTATTCAAATATTCAGGATTTATTGCTGCTACGTGCATTGCAATATTCTTAGCTGCTTCTTCGTTATCACCCTTTAAAGTAACAACAGCAACAATTGCACCACCGTTATGCTTGTATGCGCCAAAGACTTCATCATCATTCTTAGAAATCAAGTCAAATCTTCTTAAAGTAATCTTTTCACCAATAACAGCCGTTAAGTTAGTAATCTCATCACCAATAGTTGAGTCACCCATAGGTGCCTTCAATGCTTCTTCGACATTTGCTGGTTTAGCACTTAAAATTGCCTTAGTAACATCATCAACTAATTTAATAAACTTATCGTTTGATGAAACAAAATCAGTTTCGGAGTTAATCTCAACTAAAACAGCATCGTTGCCTTCAAATGCAAATTCAGCTAGACCTTCAGCTGCGATACGACCACTCTTTTTAGCAGCTTTAGCAACACCATTTTCTCTTAAGATATCAATTGCCTTTTCCACATCTCCGTTAGCTTCAACTAAAGCCTTCTTGGAGTCCATCATACCGGCACCAGTACGATCACGTAACTCTTTAACTTGTTTAGCAGTAATGTTAGCCATTAAAGTTTCCTTCCAAATAAAAACTAATTTTCATCTGAAACTTCTTCAGTTTCAGTAACTTCTTCGCTACTCTCAGTCAATTCAGTTTCAACTTTTTCTTCATTATCATCTTGACCTTGCTTACCTTCAATAACAGCATCAGCCATTGCGCCTGAAATTAGACGGATAGCACGGATAGCATCATCATTTGAAGGGATAACAACATCAACTGGATCCGGATCAGTATTAGTATCAACCATAGCAACAACCGGAATACCTAAAATATTAGCTTCATGAACTGCAATCTTTTCCTTCTTAGGATCAACTACAAATAATACATCAGGAATTCTTGGCATATCTTCAATACCACCTAAGAATCTCTCTAATTTATCCATTTCTTTAGTAAGAAGTGAAGCTTCCTTCTTTGGTAATCTGTCAAAAGTACCATCTTCTGACATCTTCTTTAAGTCTTTAAGTCTTTGTACTCGGCTTTGGATTGTCTTCCAGTTAGTTAAAGTACCACCTAGCCAACGTTGGTTAACATAATATTGACCAGCACGAGTGGCTTCTTCAGCAATTGAATCTTGCGCTTGCTTCTTAGTACCAACAAATAAAATAACACCATTATTTTGAGCAACAGCTCTAATAAAGTCATGCGCATCATCTAGCATCTTGATTGTCTTTTGCAAATCAATAATGTAGATGCCATTTCTTTGCGTGAAGATGTATGGAGCCATCTTAGGATCCCATCTTCTAGTTTGGTGTCCAAAGTGAACACCAGCTTCAAGTAATTGTTTCATTGAAACTACTGACATAATAAATTCCTCCTATGGTTTTGTTCCTCTCAAGCGGTCATTTTAACGATTCACCAATGTCTGGCACCAAAACGTTAATCGCCCTTGATGTTTTATCCATGTACTTATAGCACACTAGAAAATGATACTAAATTTTTATTAAAGATGCAAGACTAAAAGTCAACACGGTGTTCCCTTAAAAAATCTTCCTTCCATTGTCTGGAGTGGTGTTTAAACCAGTATTCACGTTTAAGAGCCAACTTTTTATCAGCAAACTTTTCGTGGTAAATCAGCTTGACTGGTCGACGTGCCTTGGTATATTTAGCACCCTTACCATCATTATGTGCTGTTAAGCGTTTTTGTAAATCATCAGTAAAACCGCCATAAAAACTATTGTCATTACATAATAGAACATAAAAGTAATATTTTTTTTGTGCTCGCTTATCCTCTGAATTGGGATTTGGCTCATGAATAATATACTGGATTGCAGGCAAATAATTTCCTTGCTCATCATGTACCTCAATTGCATCTTTTAAAATCAACCCATCTGTCCCTGTATGTTTAACCGCTTCAATAACAATCAAGTTACTATTTTCACCGCGGTGAGAAACATATGGCTGAACCACTTTTATACTAAGGTCGTGTTTCATACAAAAATAAGCAATTTCATTTAAGCGCTCTGGGCGATGCACCATAAATAATTTGCCCTTCATTTTAAGCAAACTGCTAGCAGAAGAAATTATTTCTTCTAAATTAATTAATATCTCATGGCGAGCAATTGCCTTCTGTCGCTCAGGATTAATTTTATGATTTTCGACAACTTTAAAATAAGGTGGATTAACGACCACCAGATCATAAGAATCTTTAGGCAAGAAAACAGCTACATCTTTAACATTTTTTTGATAAACGGTTATGCGGTTTTCCATATGATTCAACTCAATTGAACGTCTAGCTTGAGAAACAATTTCAGGTTGAATTTCTACTGCATCGTATTTAGCTCGATTAAAATATGCCATATACATTGTTGCTGCACAATTACCAGCACAAAGATCGGCCACCTTAGATCGATCACGAATTGATTCTTTTGCCATTGCAGCTAATAATAACGTATCAAGTGAAAAACTAAAGGAACTTTTGTCCTGAATAATCTTTAAATTGTCACTATACATATAATCTATGCGCTCATTTTTTTCCAAATTTACCATAAAATTTTATCCTCTTCAAAAGCTTTGTTATAATATTTTACATCAAATGGAGGAAATTATGTTTTATCATTTTATTCGCGCCGTTGCCCGGTTTATTGTTTGGGTAATTAACGGTCACTTACACGTTAACCATAAAAATCGCATTCCTGAAGGAAACTATATTTTAGCTGCACCCCATCGAACATGGTGGGAACCAATTTTATTTGCTTTAGCTGCAAGCCCTGCGGAATTTATGTTCATGGCCAAAATTGAACTATTTAAATTCCCACCATTGCGCTTCATCCTTAAGCATGCTCACGCTTTTGCAGTAGATCGACAAAATCCCGGTCCCTCTGCAATCAAAACACCTATTAAGGGATTAAAAGAAAAAAATTATTCATTAATTATTTTTCCATCTGGTACACGCCATTCTTCCGAACTAAAAGGTGGCACAATTGCAATCGCCAAATTATCTGGTAAACCAATTGTTCCCGTCGTTTATCAAGGACCATTGACCTTTATAGGGGTATTGAAGCGGCAACCACTTGAAATTTGCTTTGGTGATCCTATTCAAATTGATCGTAAAATCAAATTAACTCATGAAAATGAAAAAATTTTAGATAACCAGTTACAAACTGCTTGGGAAAAGTTAGATTATGAACAAGATCCAGCTTTTCATTATCAACCAAAATAAAAGATAAAAGAGATCGAGTTCATAATGAATTCGATCTCTTTTTTTAGTGTTAGAATAAAAATAGTGACAACGAAATGGAGGTATTCGAAAATTGTTAGAAAAAACATTTTATCGAACAATGTTGAGCAAGTCTTTTCCCTTCCCTGTAAAAGTAACTTATTGGGACGGAAAAAGTGAAATTTATGGAAATGGCACGCCAAATATTGAAATTATTTTCAATGAAAAAATTCCTGTGTCTTCTATTACTAATAATGCTTCACTGGCTTTGGGTGAAGCCTATATGAATAAAAAAATTGAAATCAAAGGTAATATCCAACACTTGATTTGGGGAGCTTATGAAAGTGCTAATAGTTTTATGCGTTCAAGTAAATTTCGTAAATTTTTACCACATGAAAAGCATACGGAAGCTCAAAGTGAAAAAGATGTTCAAAGCCATTATGATATTGGGAATGACTTTTATAAATTATGGTTAGATCCTACCCTTACTTATTCTTGTGCATATTTTGATGAAGACAATAAAGATGATTTAGAAAAAGCCCAAATAGCTAAAATCAATCATATTCTTGAAAAGTTACATCCCCAAAAAGGTAAAACGTTACTTGATATTGGCTGCGGCTGGGGAACCTTAATGCTGACCGCTGCTAAAAAATATGGTCTTAAGGTAACGGGAGTAACCTTAAGTGAAGAACAATATAAATTCGTACAAAAGAAAATTTATGATCAAAATATGCAAGACATGGCTGAAGTTAAACTAGAAGATTATCGCGAATTAGGTAACCAAGAATGGGACTATATTACCTCCGTAGGTATGTTTGAACATGTTGGGCAAGAAAACTTAGGTCAATATTTTAACGATGTCGCTAAATATCTTAAAAAAGACGGCATTGCCTTAATTCATGGTATTACCCGTCAACAAGGTGGGGCAAAAAATGCTTGGATTAACAAATATATCTTTCCTGGTGGCTACGTTCCAGGTTTAGGCGAAAATATCAATCATATTGTGGCTAGTGGTTTACAAATTGATGACTTAGAAATGCTGCGCCGTCACTACCAACGAACATTAGAGATATGGGATGAAAATTTTAATAAACAACGTGATCTTATTCAAAAGAAAATGGGTGAGCGGTTTACTAGAATGTGGGATTTATACTTGCAAGCCTGTGCAGCCTCTTTTGAATCTGGCAATATTGATGTAGTCCAATATCTACTAACCAAAGGACCATCAGGTGAAAATCTACCGATGACTAGGAGATACATGATTAAATAACATTTATTTAAAAAAGGTATGGCTTAACCATACCTTTTTTGGTCTTTTCAAAGATTAAAAATCTTAGCTGGATTTAAAACGTTTTTCGGATCAAATAAGTTTTTAATTTGTCGTAATAAGTCAGTATATTCTTTACCATAAAAGTCTTCATAGTTATTAGCACGGGCAAAGCCGATACCATGTTCGCCTGACATATTACCATCATAAGATTTAGCAGTTTTATAAAGTTCAGAAATAACTTTAGCGTTTATTTTTTTATATTCATTATCGGTTAAGTTATCTGAACAAAGATAAATATGTAAGTTGCCATCACCTGCGTGACCGAAATTAGGGATACGAATTTTTAATTCACTTTCCAATTCGGCAATTCGTTTTAAAACATCTGGAATATGATTAATTGGCACACAAATATCAATTTCATCCATTTTGGGAGTCGATTTTTGGATTGCAAGCAAAAGTTGTTCCCGACATTGCCAAATTTTTTGAGCTTCTTTTGAATCAGCTGCTAAAATTATTGCATCCTCAGCCTTAAAGTCTTTTACTACTGTTAGTGTTTGCTTTAATTGAGCTTGCCATTCTTCATCAGTAAATGAATCTAGACCGATAATAAGGAAGCCATCTCCATTTGAAATTGGAAATTGCTCATTAGAATATTCCTCCCATAATTCTATTACTTTCCGCCCCATGAATTCAACTGTTGTCGGCACGACGCCTGATGCTAAAATTGCCGGAACGGACTTGATTGCATCATTTAATGTAGGATATGGAATGATGGCATTAATCGACTTACGTGGTTTAGGATAAAGTCTCATCGTAATTTCAGTTATAACACCCAACGTGCCTTCAGCACCAATAATTAAGTCTTTTAATGAATAACCCGATGAAGACTTTACTGCTTTTGAACCAAATTTATATAGCTGACCATTAGTTAAAACAACTTTTAACTCCCGAATATGTTCCCTAGTAACACCATACTTAATTGCTTTAAGTCCCCCAGCATTTGTCGATACATTACCTCCGAGTGTTGCCCAATGCATCGCTGGCGCTGGCATGTAAGTAAATGGCTTATCTGCAAGGTATTCTTCAATATCTTTTAGTCTAATACCAGCTTGAACTGTCATAGTCAATCCTTTCGAATCATATTCTAGAACCCGATTCATTTTAACCATATCTAAAGATATGCCACCCTTAACAGTTAAGTTGGCTCCCATTAAGCCAGTGGAGTTTCCCCTAGCTACAATAGGAATATTATTATCATTAGCATATTTAACAACGTTTATTACTTCTTCATTATTTACTGGCTGAATAACTAAATCAGGCATAGCTGTAATTGTTTTGAATTGATCATGATCCCAGTGCTGCGTTGGATTAGTAATAAATCGATCTGCTTCTGAGATAAATCTAGATAAATTAGCGCAATCAGCTTGAGTAATTTCATGGTACTTCATGGTATATTCCTTTTCATTTCTAAATTTACAAATTAACTTACCTAGTAAATTTATCTTTTTATGTAAGCGGTGTCAATAATAAAGAAATAAATTAAAATAGCCAATCTTATTTTTGCGTAAAGGTAAATACTATTTCATGACTTTTTGTTGTATTTGCTGGCAAAACAATATTACCAAAATCGTCATTATTAATTGCGTCAGGCAATGTTTGTGCCTCTAATGCCACTGCTTCACTAGGTTGAGCAAATTTACCTCCATCACGTATAAACTTAACCCCCGGTTGATTTTGCGACATAGTATACACAACTAAGCAATTACTATCGCTAGATATTGTTATTACTCGACCACTTGTCTGTTCACTTAAAACTGCAACTGGTCGTAAATTAGTGCTTGCTCCATCAATGACAAAGGCATCGTCAAAGCCATTATTCTTACTTATGGCAGATTCAAGATTTTGAAAGTCGCGAAAATCATAGGGAGTATTTTCAACCGCAAGTATATTTCCTGTTGGGATTAATTCCGTATCTAATTCTAAATATTGTGTACTATTAATTTTTAATTTATGTGAAGCTAAATTGGGCTGGTCACTCAAGTTAAAATACGCATGGCAAGTTGGGTTGAATAATGTCGATTTCGAACCACATTTAGCCGTATACAAAATCATTACTTGATTTTGATTATTTAGTGTATATTTAATCTCTACATCAAGATCTCCAGGAAACCCATCAATCTTTTCGCTGATTTTATTGCTAAAAATCGCGCTAACACTATTATGCTCTTTTTGGGTAGTTATCTTCCAATTCAAAAAACGGAAGCCATGATTACCACCATGTAAAGTATTGCCATTCTCATTAGGTAGCAATTGAACCTCTTGCTGATTTAACTTAAAATGTCCTTTTTTTATTCGCCCAGCGACCCGTCCAATTGATTGACAGCAACACAAGCCATTTGAATAATAGTCAGCACAGTGTGCAAAATTCATTATCAAATTGTGCTTATTTCCATCTTTGTCTGGTACTAAAAATTCATACCAAGTTGCCCCCATTGATAAACACGAAATTGCCACACCGCAATCGTTTTTTAGAGTAACTTTTTTAATTTCTTGAGCTTGATATTTTTCAAATTTTTGTGTAATAATTTCCATTTTTCTTCCTTACTAGCAAAATACACTACTCCAAAAAACATTGAAATAGTGTATTTATTTTTAATAATTGTCCTTACTTTATGCTACATAAATCAATACCATACATTGTAGCCAGATCACTAACTTGCTCTTCAGTTGCCGCAAATGAAAAGACTGTATGGTGTCCACCACCTGCTTGAATCCACTGCTTAGATCCCTTTTCTAAGCCGACTTTTGGTGTCCACATTTGTTTAGCAACTGGTAAATGTGGCGTTTCTTTTTCAGCTTTATGCGCATCAACTTCATAAGTAACTAACTTGAAGTTATTTCTAAAATCTGCCAGAGTAACATCAATTGCGTCACCTTCTGAACCTGAAAATACTAAACGGGCTGGGTCGGCTTTTCCACCAATATCTAGCGGATGAACTTCAACACGTGGTTTTTCTGAAGCAATAGAAGGATCTACTTCTAACATATGTGAACCCAGAATTGCTTTATGGCCCTCACGTAAATCAAGTGTATAGTCTTCCATGAAGGCCGTCTTTTGATTATGGGTCATAATCTTAAATGTTCTAAGTAAAGCTGCTGTTTTCCAATCACCTTCACCAGCAAAGCCATAACCATCACGCATTAACAGCTGAGCTGACAATCCTTCCAATTGCTCTAAACCATGAAGATCTTCAAAGTTACTAGTAAATGCAGTATAACCACCCCGTTCTAAGAACCGTTTTAAAGCAATGTATTGCTTCAACTGATAGCGAACCGTTTTTTCATATTCAGCTTCAGCCATATCGCCAGGAACTAAAGTATACTCATTTTTTAATTCAGCAAATTGCTCATCAATTTCTGATTCTTTCACCTTGTCCATCTCAGCAACTAAGTCACCGACACCATAATAGTCAACAGTCCAGCCCAATTGAATTTGAGCTTGAACTTTGTCTCCTTCAGTAACCCCAACGTCACGCATTGTATCCCCAAAGCGACAAACCTTTAGTTTGAATGATTCGTCATATGCTACTGCTACATCTTCCCAATCAGCAATTTGCTTCATCACTTTAGGGTCTTGCCAATAACCATAAATTATTTTATTGTGCTTTTGTAAACGGGCATTAATATAACCATATTCCCGATCACCATGGGCACTTTGATTTAAGTTCATATAATCAAAATCGATAGTGTCGTAAGGAATATAGTCTAAATATTGTGTTGCAAAATGTAATAACGGTTTTTGCAATAATTTTGTGCCCCGAATCCAGTTCTTTGCAGGTGAAAAAGTATGCATCCAAGTAATTACACCAGCAACATTATCCTGATAATTAGCTTCTTTCATAAACTTAGTAACTT
Organism: Lactobacillus sp. ESL0237; assembly: GCF_003692985.1. Lineage (NCBI taxonomy): Bacteria > Bacillati > Bacillota > Bacilli > Lactobacillales > Lactobacillaceae > Lactobacillus > Lactobacillus sp. ESL0237. The sequence goes on from NZ_REHE01000008.1 coordinate 53,727, forward strand.
CGTCAGCTGTAGTTAAAACAGCTTTAAAGACTATTTTATATGGAAGATTACCTTTTTCATTTAAACCTGCAACAATTTTCTTTGAATTTTCAGCTACTTCTTTTAATGTTTCTTCACCATACAAGTGTTGACTTCCAGCTGCAAACCAAAATTCATATTTAGGTACTTCTAACATTTTAAAAAATCTCCTTGCATTACTTATATATTTAGTGATTCACCGTAATTCACTAGATACTTTAATTTTTTTATTTAAAACTAAAAATAGTTGATGTTAAATCGTTACTATTCGGATCTGTCGGTGCCTTCAAAGGCCCACCACTTACTATTAACAAATCATCATTAGGTAAAACTGTTAGTGAACGAGAATAAGCTAAAGGAATATTGGTTTTGATATCTTGCCATGCTCTGACATCACCATTATTTTTGTTAATGTATAAGTCCCCGCTACCATCAGTATTAGCAACAATATCACCATTATGTAAAGTAACTACATAAGGTGCACCACCATAAGCTAATCTAGTTCCTTCATCGCTTGCATTCCAGTTTAAACCATCAGCAGAAATCTTGTAGTTAGTCCTCCATTCACCTGAATTAACCACTTCGTATGTCATGATATATTTACCATTCTTCATTCGAGCTACAGTAACCATACCTGGACGAGCTGCTGGTTCTTTGAATGCAACATCATCTACTTCGTTACCCCAGTTGATACCATCTTTTGATACCCGGTGTGATAGTTTTTGACTGTGAAGTGGTTTATCACGTTCATCAGAAAAATAGCAGACCAATTTATGATCAATCACGCTAACAAATGGTTCCCAAACTGGACCGTTACTTGTAGTATTAACATCGGCATGTCCACCAACAGCAATCGTACTCAGATATTGCCAACTATGGGCGTGATCTTTACTAAAATATAAATCAATTGAAGTCCTACTCAAGTCATTAGGAATCGAATTGCCAGCACAGATAATTGTTCCAGCAGACATTTTGCCTATTTTTTCAGGTAGTTCATACAAAAATGGTTGATAGCGATTGCCCCATGGGCTATTATTGGCTAAAAAGTTGTGGGTATCATTTATTTCACTAATTTTTTTCCAACTTTTTGCATTATTTAAACTTTCAAAAATTAAAAATGTTGGCGTACCATTCACATAGTGCTCTGATGTAGCATATAATTTACCATTGTGACTTTTATCGGTATGAGTAGTTACAAGTCCCCTACCATACAGAAAACTTGGACTTTTAGTTCCAGGTATTTGATTTTTGCTAGCAATTGTAGTTATTGGTGTACTTGAATTAGCACTAACTTTTTCATTAATTCCACCTAGAAGTGACAATCCTAATGACACAACTCCTAATGAAAAGAGTAGGCCTTTTCCTTTATTTAATTTCATTATTACCCTCTCAAAATTTCTTTAGTCAGATAGTAAGTAACTAACTGAATTACGATTTTAGTTGCTATCAGCCTAATGACTGATTGCTGATAAACGAATCATGTTCCAAGAATATGGTGCAATTTTTCCATTAACACAATTCTGATTATTAACATTAATATCCTTTAAATTCTCAATTTGCATAGTTTGTTTTTCGTTAGTTTCATCTAAGTCATAGCCTGCAAATTGAGTTGCTTCTTTTAACGTAACCTGTGGAAAATCAGCTAATTTATAATCAAAATCAACTTCTTCAGCCGCTTTATTTTCAATAAATAGAACAACTTCACCCTTAGATTGATTATACACAGCAGAAGAACTAACATATGGAACTACCCGATTGGAAACTGTATAATCAGCGACTTTACTATTTACCTTTAAAGCAGTTCCCTGAGCGTAATTTGCAACTTGCATAAATGGGTAAAAAATTGATTGGTACCAAATTGTTGGCGTTCCTTCATTATTAGTCATAATCGGAGCAATAACATTAATTAATTGAGCTAAACATCCAATCTTAATCCTGTCAGCATGTTTAATTAAGGTTAGTGCCAATGAACCAACCACTAATGCATCTGCAAAAGTATAATGATCTTCTAGTAAATGAGGTGCTTGTTGCCAAGGTTTTTGTTTAGTATCAGATTCTTTTGAATGATACCAAACATTCCATTCATCCATAGCCAAATACATGGTCTTAGTCTGATGTTTGCGGGCTTTAACCGCATCACAAATTGAAATTACTTCGTTAATAAAACTATCTAAATCAATAGATGAAGATAAAAACTTTTTAATATCATGATCATTATCATCATAATATTGGTGTAATGATAAATACTCGACATCATCATAAACATTATCCAGTATTTCTTCTTCCCAGCTACCAAATGAAGGCATGGAGTGTAGCGAACTACCACAAGCAATCAATTCAATTGACGGGTCAACAATTCTCATTGCTTTAGCAGTTTCATGTGCAAGCCGTCCATATTCATGAGCTGTTTTATGACCAATCTGCCACTCACCATCCATTTCGTTACCCAAGCTCCACAATTTAACATTGAACGGATTTTTTTGTCCATTTTGAATTCGAAGATTGCTCCAATAAGTACCAGCTGGGAAATTACAGTACTCAACTAGATTGCGCGCAGCGTCTATTCCTCTCGTTCCAAGATTAATAGCCAGATCTGCCTGAGCATTAATTGTCTTACACCAAATTAAAAATTCATGTAAGCCAAATTGATTAGTTTCGGTACTTTTCCAGGCTAAATCTAGTCTAATTGGTCGCTTTGATTTTGGACCAATACCATCTTCCCAGTTATAACCAGAAACAAAATTTCCTCCTGGATACCGAACCAATGGTATTTTTAGCTTTTTGACTGCATCAATTACATCTCGGCGAAAACCATTTTTATCAGCTAAGGGATGATTAGGTTGATAAATTCCGTTATAAACAGATCTACCAAGTTGCTCAGCTAGTGAGCCCCACATTCGGGGATCAATCTTACCAATAACCGCATCTGCAGTTACTTTAAAATTAGCCTTTATCATTTCTGCTACCTCGTAGAATCAGTTGCAGAATTATTACTTGAACTAGCAGTTTCATCTTCAATTTCACCGGCTTGAACACGATTTTCTTTTTTTAATGTAATCGCCGCAAATAATGTAATAATAAATACAAAAACACCCATCATGACATATGTATGTTGATAACCAAAGCCATCATACATATGTCCTGCTAATGTTGAAAATATAAATACAGATATCTGTTTAGCAAAATTAGATGCTAATGAATAAACTGTTGCATATAATCTAATATCAAATGCTCCAGCAATATACTTCATAATTGATGTCAAAAGTAAAGGCATCTCTAATCCAGCAAGTAATCTAAAGAATACTACCCAACCCCAGGTTGGTGACAAGGCTGACCCCAATATACGAATACAAGTTAAAAATCCATACGCAATTAAACCTGTTCGTGCTCCAATTTTATTAATAATCCATGGCATTGGTATCATTAGAAAAAATTCGATTAAGGTTTGAGCCGAGGACATATAACTATATACTAATGTACTCTGTGCTGCTGTAGCAAAAAATGTCTTAAAGAAAATAATAAACTGTTGATCAAAAACATCAAAAATTGCCGAAGCTCCCATATAAAATATTGATAAAACCCAAAAATTTTTATTTTTAAAAACAGATCCTACAATTTCCATGTTCAATGAATTTGAAGTATCACCTGCTGCAGAAGCATTATCCATATTTATCTTGTCACTAAATAGCAACAAACCAACAAATATTGTTGCTGAAATAGAACACAACCAAAAAATCGAATCTGGCTTCCATAGAAATAGTCGTCCTGCGATTAAAGAAGCTACAATACCTGCTAAAGAACCACCTAAACGTGAATGGGAGTACTCAAAACCATTTGCTAAACTAGCCCGTTGAACGTACTGTTCAATTACACTAACTCCACCATTTAAAACAAAGCTTAAGAATATACCTGTCACTATCGCTACTAGAAATGAATTAATTTTCATTAATGGTAAAAATGCCCATTGAAAATAAGGTCCAATAAAAATTCCAACAACTCCAATAGTTATTATTAAATCTTTCCTAAATAGTAATTTATCAGAAATAACTCCAAAAAATGGCTGAAAAATTAGTGATATACCTGCCATCATAGAAAATACAAGCCCAGACTCTGCCCCATTCAAATGTCCAACTTGTTCCATCCATAGCGTTAAATAACCATTTACTGTAGCCCAAATAAAGAAGTATGCAAAGTGGGTAAATGGAAAACCCCAAAAATGCTTATTTTCATTTTTTATTTCACTATTCATGTCTATTCTCCACCCTATTTATAATTATATGGAACTGGTTTCCCAAATACAGGCATTCCATCTTGATTCCAAGTAAATGATTGGATTTTAGTATGCCGGTTAGGATCATATAACGGATCCCCCTTAATATCTGTGTAATCTCTACAATGGTAAACTAGAATATCAGTATTACCATCTTCTGCTTTAGTGAACGAATTATGCCCTGGACCAAACTGACCGTGTTCTAAATCACTTTGAAACACAGGTTTTTTACTCTTATGCCAGCTATTAGGATTAAGTAGGTCAGCATCATCAAGTGCATCTAACATTCCCATACAATAATTTTCATCGGTAGCACTAGCAGAATAAGTTAAAAAGAATTTATTATCGTGATGTATTACAGCAGGACCCTCATTTACCCAAAATATTTTAGTTTCCCAGTCATACTCAGGTTTAGTTAACATAACTGGTTTTGTTTTTAACGTCCATGGATTTTTCATTTGAGCAATATAAATATTAGAATTGCCTCTAATATTTGGATCTTTTTGTGCCCAAACATAGTACAACTTGTTTTTATACTCAAAACAAGTAGCATCTAACGAAAAACTGTCTATTCCTGTTTTCACTTGTCCATGTTCAATCCAATTTTTTTCATCAGTAATTGGATTTTCTTCATCACATTCAATACAAAACATTCTGTGCTGAAACATTCCGTTTTTGTCAAGTTTAGTAGTTTCTGCAGCAGCAAAGTAAATAAACCATTTTTCATTAATATAATGAATCTCTGGTGCCCAAATTAATTGGCTCATTTCTCCATTATCATGTTTTCGCCAAATCGTTCTTGGAGTAGCATGCGCTAAACCTTCAAGCGTTTTTGCCCTTCTTAACTCAATTCTATTATAGGATGGAACTGAAGCAGTAAAATAATAATAACCATCAGTATGCTTATAAATAAACGGATCAGCCCTTTGTATAATTAAAGGATTAGTATAAATATTGTTTGTCATAATTATTGTCTCCTAATTTAAAACTTTATTTTCTTTTCGCATGGGACTGCGACTGGGCATTATTTTGCCCGTAATACGCTCCTTGACCATGTTTTCGATAGTAATGCTTATCTAATAAATACTGGGGCACATGACTATCTGCTCTAGTTAACATAAGGGTGTGGTAGTCTTCTTCTGCCACTACCTCTAAAACCTTAGCGTTATAGACTGCCTGGGCGGCCGTTTTCCCCCAACAAAATGGCCCATGTTGGCTTACTAGACTCCCGGGCGTTGCTTCATAATCTAAGTGCCGCTTTGCAAAGGTTCGCACAATGGTCTTGCCCGTATTGCCCTCATAGTCGGCTGTAATTTCGGCTTCAGTTAAGGCAGCCGCTGCTGGTATATCGGTATAAAAGGTATCGGCATGCGTTGTATTCAAAGCTGGTATGCCCATCTTAGCTGCCGCAAAGGCCACCGCCCAAGGTGAATGAGTATGGACAATCCCGCCAATCTTAGGAAAATGGTTGTACAAATAGGTGTGGGTAGGAGTATCGGAAGAAGGGTTTAACTGACCTTCAACTACTTCACCCTTAAGATTGACGACTACTAAGTCCGCTGGCGTTAATTCTTCATAACTAACACCTGACGGTTTAATCACATATAAGCCTTGCTGGCGGTCAATTCCAGAAACATTACCCCAGGTGAAGGTTACCAAGCCCAATTGGGGTAACTGCATATTTGCTTCATAAACTTCTTGTTTTAATTGTTCTAGCATTACTCATTCCTCATCTTTCAAGACAGTTGCTTGATTTTCCAAAGACAATGCCTTTCGAAAACGTGCAAGATATTTTTCAGCACCCTTTACACCTTCAGTTTCTGGGCTCAATGTCATAATTTCAGATTTAACAAATACTTTTGTATCCAAATAATCTGCAAGCGATTCCTGTGCACCAGATAACACATATTGAGCTAAAACTGCCATACCCCAAGGACCACCAGCACTAGCATTAGTCATAATCGAAATTGGTAAATTCAACATATTAGATAAGACTTGTTGCCCCACAACTGGTGTTTTAAAAAGACCACCTTGAGCAATCATCACATCAGTCGTGATTCCTTCTTCCTTAGTAAGAATATCCATGCCAATTCTAAGTGGAGCAAATGCTGAATACAGTTGAGCCAACATCAAATTTGCTAGAGTAAAATTACTACTTGGCGTTCTAAGCAAGAGCGGTCTGCCCTCTTGCGTTTGCGTAATTGGTTCACCTGAAAGATAACTGTAATTTACAAGACCACCAGCATCAGCATCAGCTTTGGTAGTATCTAAAAATAATTTACTATATAGCTGGTCTGCAGTGATATTTTTACCCAATCGAGCCGCAAATTCACTAAAGACCTGTGCCCAAGCATTAATATCAGATGAGCAATTATTAATATGGACCATAGCAACAGGTGCGCCAGTTGGTGTATTCACAATATCAATATCACGGTGTACTTTTTTCAGTGGCTTTTCCAAAACAACCATTGAAAATTCTGATGTTCCAACTGATATATTACCCGTTCGTAAGCGAACACTATTGGTACTAATCATCCCAGTTCCAGCGTCACCTTCTGGTGGTGCCATGACGCTACCAGGCTGCAAAGTCCCTGTTGGATCAAGCAGGTGAGCACCTTCATCACTCAAATGTCCAGCAATCTCACCGGCTTTTAAAACATGTGGTAGAATTTCTTCAATTTTCCATGGGTATTTTTGAACTTTTTTCAAAGTATTAAATTTTTTTAAGCAACTTTGATCAAATTGTCCAGCTGCATCAATTGGAAACATTCCAGAAGCATCGCCTACACCAATATTTTTTTCACCTGATAACTGCCAATGGACATAACCAGCTAATGTTGTTAAATATGCAATCTGCTTAACATGTTCTTCATCATGTAAAATTGCATGATATAAATGTGCAATACTCCAACGTAAAGGAATATTAAAATCAAATAAGTCAGTTAGTTCAGTAGCAGCATCGCTAGTGATTGTATTCCGCCATGTTCTAAACGGAACTAATAACTTACCTGCTTGATCAAATGGTAAATAGCCATGCATCATGGCACTAATTCCAATTGAAGCAAGCTTTTTAATCGGAACATGATATTTACTACTTACATTAGCAGCTAATTGTGCATAACTTTGCTTTAGCCCTGTTAAAATTTCTGTTTGCGAATATGTCCATATGCCATCTTGTAAACTGTTTTCCCATAAAAAACTACCAGAAGCGATTGGCTGAAAGTCTGGTGTAATTAACACAGCTTTAATCTGAGTTGAGCCAAATTCAACCCCTAACGTTGTTTGGCCACTTTCAATTAGTTGTGCTATTTTAGCAATGGTCATCTAAGAGCCTCTTTCCTTAGGTTTATTTTTCTATACGTTTGCCTTCTAGAAAGCACTTTCATAATATATTTTTTATTAATCGTATTCAATACCCTTAAAAATTCATTCGCATAATTTTTAACTATTGTATAGGTTATAATTATTGATATTACTTAATTTTTACTTCAGAAAATTTTTTATATGTTTTTTTCTAAAATATTAAAAAAAATTCATTGTTTACCCCAGTATGTCAATTAACTTAATTTTTACTTATATATCAGTATTTTGAGGTGAAAAATTTTGCGGTTTTTATTTATTCATGATATTATCTTAGTTAAAAAATAAAGATTATCTATTATTATCAAATATTTATTCGAATAAATATTAGGAGAATCAGTGTGAAAAGTGATTATATCGCTATTACGGAAACCCTCAGGAATGAAATAACTTTAGGGGGCTTCAAAACCAATCAAAAATTACCAACTGAAAATGAATTAATGCAACGTTTCCAATCCACACGTTATTCAGTACGGAAGGCTTTAATTGAACTACAAAACGAACATTTAATTTATAAAGTTCAAGGTAGCGGAGTGTATATCCAAGATTGGAACAAAAAATGGCAAGCTAATCCAAAAAGTAAAATAATTGGGTTAATTTGCACCCATATAGCAGATTACATTTTTCCCAAAATCATCTCGCAAATTGATGCTGTAATTGAGCCTGCTGGTTATTCTTTGCTACTAGCTAATACTCATAATTATCCAGATAAAGAACGATTTAATTTAATAAAAATGCTCGATTCCCAAGTAGCTGGACTAATAGTTGAACCAAGTGAGAGTGCCAAACCTTGCCCAAATTCAGATATTTATAGACGAATTGCTAAAAGTAAAATCCCATTATTATTTATTAATGCTAAATATGCTGAGTTCGATTTTCCTGCCATTACTAATTCTGATCGAGCATCAGAAAAAGAGTTAATTACTTATTTACTTAAAAAGGGACACGAAAACATCCTTGGAATATTTCAAATTGATGATTGCCAAGGAGTTGAACGCATGCAAGGTTTTATTGCAGCATACCAATCTAGTAATATCAATTTAACTAATAGTAATCTAATTATGTATAACTCCCACGATTCCTTTTCAGTTATTAGTCAAAAAATTGATGTTTATCTTAAAAGTAAGCAAGTGCCAACAGCAATTGCCTGTTATAACGACGAACTTGCTGTCTTAGTTATTGATAAGTTAAAAAACAAAAATATCAAGATTCCGCAAGATATATCTGTTGTTGGTTTTGATAATTTCGATTCTGCAACTTATTTATCTCCTAGTTTAACCACCATGAATTATCAAAGAACTCTTGTCGGAAAAGAAGCTGGTAAGGGAATACTAACATTAATTAAAGGTAAAAAATTTTCCTCAATTGTGCATCAGCCACAATTACAAATACGTGATTCAGTTTGCACTCCTAAAAATAAGAAATCAAAAAGGCACTGATAAATTATCAGTGCCTTTTTGATTTTGAAACAGTTATTTAGTTTTGCTTATGTCTATTTTGTAACGTGTACAGATTATAATAGTAACCATGTTGATTAATTAATTCATCATGAGTACCACGTTCAACAATTTTGCCGTCGTCAAGTACAATTATTTGATTAGCATCAACAATTGTAGACAATCTATGAGCAATTGCTAAAGTAGTACGTCCTTGGCGTAATCTTTTCAATCCCTTCTGAATCAAAGTTTCAGTTTCAGTATCAACATTTGCCGTTGCTTCATCCAAAACCAGAATTTTGGGATCTGTAACTAAAGTCCTAGCAAAAGATATTAGTTGTCTCTGCCCTTGACTAAATTCACTACCGCCTTCACCAACTTCTGCATGATATTCTCCACTTAATTTTTTAATAAAATCATCTGCTTGTACGGTTTTAGCCGCCTTTTTTATTTGGTCGTCTGTAATTTTATCATTATATAATCTAATATTTGAACTTATGTCACCATAAAACATGAACGGCTCTTGTAAAACAAGTCCAAGTTTCTGGCGAAGTTCGGCTTTAGGATACCTTCTAATATCTACACCATCAATTAAAATTTCACCTTGATAAAATTCATAAAAACGCATCATTACATTAATAATTGAACTTTTTCCTGATCCAGTATGCCCAACAATTCCTAAAGTTTCTCCGGGATTAACTGTGAAAGAAATATCATGTAAAATTTCATTTTGACCATCATAAGAAAAACTAACATGTTTAAATTCAATTTTCCCCTGCCTAATAGTCAGTCCTGATTGTTCATTTTGCGCAGGTTCATAATTAGTATTATCTAAAATTTTGAAAATTCGTTTACCAGCAACTATTCCATCCTGAAAAAAGGTCATTTGATCCATTAAAGTTGCTATTGGATTGAAAAACTGTGAAATATATTGCGAAAATGCATAAACGACTCCCGCTGGAACAAAAGTCTCCCGCAATGGAAAGCCAAAATACATTAACGTCAATGCCAAGGCTAGTGAATATAATAAACTAGTCAATGGTGAAAGTAAGATTGAATTAAGAGTAATCATACTGAACCTAGTTCTCATCAAATTAGAATTTTCTTGTTCAAAATGATGGCTCATTCTCTCTTCCTGTTTGAACTGTTGAATAAGAGAAACACCTTCAATTGATTCATTTAAATTTGTATTAATCCTGCTTAAGCGTTCCCGATAATTACGATACAGCTTGGAACTTCTTTTTGAATACTGCCAAATGATCAATAATAAAATTGGTAGAAAAGCAAGGACAATAAAACCAGCTAATGTATTCGTCGAAAACATGGCAATTAAAGCAGAAATAATTGAAAAAAATGAAAGAACCACACTAGCTAAAACTGTCAGAAAGTTGCTCAAAGTCATTGTATCATTGGTTACGCGTGACACAATGGAGCCTGCAGGAGTTTGATCAAAATAACGCATTCCTAAAGTATGCAATTTTTGATAAAGATCTGTTCGTAAAGCTTCTAATGATTTTTCTGACCCTAAAGCAAAAAAATATTCATAAGTAAACTGCAATATTGCCTTAATGATAGAGCCTAAAGCGTATAATATACCAGCAAAAATAATCACCTGTGTTGTAACATCTGCTTTTACTAGATAGTTATCCAGAAAGAACTGTAATCCATAGGGTAACAACATATTAATTGCACTAACTAAAAAAGCACCAATCCCAGCAACAATAATTTCATTTTTAAAACGCCAAACAAAACCAAGTAATCGTTTTAATATTTTTAACTGTTCTTTAACCGGAATTTCTTGAGCCCAAACAGATTGATTCGTCTCTTGTTCGTCCACACTATTCACCAACCTTTTCTTCTAATTCTTGTTTTTGCCACATATCTGCATACCAACCATGAGCAGCTAATAACTGGTCATGAGTTCCACGCTCAACAATTTTACCATCTTTTAATACTAAAATCAGGTTAGCATGCATTACTGAAGTTAAGCGATGAGTTGCAATCACTGTTGTCTTGTCTTTGCGTTCTTGATTTAAAGACTTTAAAATTGCCAGCTCAGTTCTGGCATCAACGGCCGATAAAGCATCATCCAAAATTAATATTTGACTTTTTTTAACCAAAGCACGTGCAATTGACATTCGTTGCTTTTGTCCTCCAGAAAGCGAAATACCATTTTCCCCTACCAAAGTTTGATAATCTCTTGGCATTTGCATAATATCTTCATGTAAATCACTCTTTTTTGCAGCCGAAATAATTTCTGCTTTTTGTGCGTTCGTTTTTGCAAAAGAAATATTATTTTGAATATTAGTTGAAAACAAATAATTATTCTGTGGAACGTAAGAAATTTGTTTTAATAAAAGTTCTAACGGAATTTGCCGAATATCTAAACCATTCAATGTAATTTGACCATCGTACTTATCAAATTCCCGTAAAAGCAGTTGAATGATTGAAGTTTTACCAGCTCCAACTTTACCGACTAAACCTAATGTTTGCCCAGTCTTTAAAGTGAAATTAATATGATGTAGTACGGGGAGATTAGGTTCATCAGGATAGGCAAAAGAATTAATATGATATACTAAATCGCCAGTAATATCAGTCGCAGATAAATTTGGGGCAGCCTTATCATCTGTAATCTCAGGCTTTTCAGCTAGTAATTTTTCAATCCGATCATAACTAGCACTGCCACGTTCTAAAATATTAAAAAGGTAGCCAATTGCAAACATGGGCCAAACCATATTGCCAATATAAGCAATAAAGGAAACTAGCTGACCAACTGATAATGAATGATTAACCACCATTAGCCCACCATAAATGATAGTTATAGCATAAGTTAAGCCAATCAGTAAGGTACTTAAGGGATCAAACATTGAATCCCACTTAAATACTTGTTTATTAATTTGAATTGTATCAGCAACCATAGCATTAAATGCTGCCGCATCAGCTTTTCCTTGACCGAAAGTTTTTATTACTTTTATTCCAGAAACTGATTCTTGCGTCTTATTATTTAAACGGGAAAAAGCTGCTTGAGATTTATCAAACGAGTCATGTAGTTTATCACCTAACTTCCAAGCCCCGACAGCTAAAAATGGTAAGGGTAATAAAGCAACTATTGTCAAACGCCAGTTTACAAAAATCACCATAGCAACTATAGTAGATAAGCCCATGACCAAAGAATCGACTAGGGTCAGTACCCCCTCACCTGCTACTTCTTGCACTGCCGAAACATCATTAGTAGCATGAGCCATCAAATCACCAGTTCGATGTCTTTGATAAAAAGTCCGATCCATTTCCATAAAATGACGAAATAGCTTTGACCGTAATTGTAACTCGAGTTCTGCAGCACCACCCCAGATTTGCTTTCGCCAAAAGTAGCGAAAACTATATAATAATAAAGCAGCAATAATAATTGTCAAAATCAGTAAGGTATATTCACTCCAAGAAATATGTCCTTGATTTAATTGATCAGCCATTAAGCCTAAAATACGTGGTGGGACTAAATTGACAAAAGATGTTAGTATTAAAAATGTGATACCGATGAGATACCTTTTTTTCTCCTGTTTAAAGAACCAACTTAATTTATAAAATATACTCATTATTCACCTAACTTTATTTATACAAAAAGACGGAGATAAACCCCGTCTTTTTCAATCTAGTAAAATTATTTATTTTTGATGTTTCATCATGTTCATTACTTGGTTGACCTTCTTAGCCGAAGGTTTCTGTCCCATTTGTGACATCATGGCAACAATCATATCTTCACTGATTGGTGGATTATCTTTAAAATATTTCTTCATATAAGTTCTTGCACCATAGAAGCCTCCTACAAGACCAATTAGTAGTGCAATAATAATTAAAAAAATTTCTAACCCTAAATTCATAAAACAGTCACCTCAATTTGTCCAATAAATATATCTTACCTAAAAATCATTTAAAATTAAAGGCTAAAGTTAATTTTTTCTTAAACCTTTTTTCCGTTGAATCGCTTTAGCTTTTTCAGAAGTAATTTCTTTACCATCTTTATCAAGTATTACCAAATTTTCAACATCTTGCTTAAAACTGGCCCGAAAGTTTTTGATAAATTCTTGGTGTAATTTTTCTCGTTCTTTTTCTTCCTCAGCAGTTAGACCCTCAGCCTTTTTCTTATGATAAAGTTCATTGATTCGGTCAACCATCTTTTTTTCTTTGTCTTTTGTCATTCTTTGCACCTCTCAATAAAAAAGTCTACCTTATTTTTAACTATAAAAAAAGTCTAAGCTTTTAGAACGTTTGTTTGCATATAGCTATAATATCTGCTAAAATAAACTTAACTTAAGATAATTGTCATTACTATAGGAGCGTATTTATGACTACCAAGCAAAATCCTAAACAACTGCAAATTCTCCAATATATCTATGATACTGTACAAAAGCGTGGCTTCCCACCTACTGTGCGCGAAATTTGCCATGAAGTAGGACTATCATCTACTTCAACTGTTCATGGTCACTTAACACGACTTGAACGAAAAGGACTTCTGCTTAAAGATGCTACTAAACCACGTGCCTTAGAAGTAACCGCTCAAGGCAAAAAAGTTTTGGGCATTAAAGCTACTGAAATTCCAATAGTTGGTGTGGTAACCGCTGGTGAACCAATTTTAGCAGTTGAAGATATCGAAGATTATTTTCCTCTTCCGCCAGATTTGGCTAATGATTCAGATAACCTATTTATGCTAAAAATTCATGGTGAAAGTATGATTAATGCTGGCATTTTAAACGGTGACAATGTTATTGTTCGCAAGCAAAGTTCAGCAATTAATGGTGAAATAGTAGTTGCTATGACCGATGAAAATGAAGCAACCGTTAAACGCTTTTATAAAGAAAAAGATCATTATCGTCTTCAACCTGAAAATGACAATATGGCACCAATTATTTTAGATAAAGTGCAAATATTAGGTAAAGTGGTTGGACTTTATCGCAATAACATTTTCTAAATTGGCTAAAAAAGCCTGATTAATAACTTTTAACTACAAATATCTAACTGCAATTAAATTGATATTTGTAGTTTTTTTATAAAAAAGTCCGATAACAAAAAGCAATGCTAATTTTCCACATCTATTAGATTTATTCCATTCACAAAGTTTTGGCGTTATTTTTTTGATAAATGCTTTAATATCAACTTATTTATTTTATTTTGTGAAATACGTCAATGTTTCATATAGGTTTCACAACCATATTTTTCACAAAGTATGTTTAAACTTCAGCAATTATTTTAGCCGCTAAGGTGAGGGCGGTTTCATGAGTATCCAGCCCCCAGCCCCTATCATTGTGACATTCAATATTACTTAATGAATCTGCCGTAAATAAGATTTGCGCAAAATCAACTCGGCGAAATTGTGCACATGCAGCCATGGCTGCACACTCCATTTCAACACAAGCAGCACCAAGTTTTCTAAATTGTTGAACTTTTTGAGCAGTTTCTCTGAAAAAACCATCAGTTGTCCAGGTTAAAACTTTCTTAGCTTTTAAACCATTTCGTTTCATTAAAAATTCAATTCGGCTTAAATAAGCTGAGTTTAAGTCAACAAAGTTGCTGGCTTTTATATAATGAAATGAAGTACCTTCATCTCTAATTGCCTTAGTTGGTAATAAAAAATAACCTTCTGGCAGGTCAACCAATGTTCCAGCCGAGCCAATCGTTAATATTTGCTTAACCCCATAACTAATTAGCCAATCAAGTAATTCAGTGGCAGCTGCAGCACCAAGTTTGGCTTGACAAAATGTGATTTTCTCTTGACCAATTTCAACTTCATAAATGGGGGTTTTACCTTCAAAGCAATCAAATTGTCCTATTAAACGATGCGGATATACTATTAAAAATCGTTTTATTGCATCATTTGTAATAAATGCAAATAACAATTTTCGGTGAAAGTGATAATTCACTTTACTTCTTTCATGGTCTGGCTCTAATACTGCGTTTCGATTTGCGTCAAAATCTAATAAAAAAGGCCGTTGCACTTTAAAACCTCCTAGCTAAAATAAGATTGCTGGTATTTTAACATAAAAAAATAGAACTGTCCTTATTAAAAAGATAGTTCTACTTTTTATTTGATTAACGACGCTTCTCAGCAATTCTTGCAGACTTACCATGACGTTCACGTAAGTAGTAAAGCTTAGCACGACGTACACGACCATGACGCAATACTTCAACTTTAGCCACACGTGGATCATTAACTGGGAAGGTACGTTCAACACCAACACCAGAAGCAATCTTACGAACAGTGTAAGCAGCTGCAATACCAGCGCCTTTACGCTTAATTACAACGCCTTCAAACATCTGAATACGTTCATGACTACCTTCAACAACACGTACATGAACACGGATAGTGTCACCTGCACGAAAATCAGGAATATCATCACGTAATTGCTCTTTAGTTAATTCTTGAATTAATGGATCCATTGTTTTTCTCCTTCTTCGGCATTCATTAACGTTACTTCCGCCAGCGGAACACCCCTAATTATTAGTGCCCGTATAGCACCTGAACTATCTTAGCAAATTCTTGATTGCAAATCAAGCTTTGTTAATTTCAGCTTTAATTTCACTTAACATCTTTTTTTCAGCTGTAGTCATAACATATTTTTCAAGCAAGTCCGGCCTTTTAAGATATGTCACTTTCAACGCTTCTTTATGCCGCCATTCAGCAATTTTTTGATGGTTACCAGAAGTTAAAACTGCCGGTACTTTCATGCCTTCAAAATTTTCAGGTCTGGTATATTGTGGGTACTCCAATAATCCATGAGAAAAACTTTCATCAATAGGTGAAGCAGCATTACCTAAAATACCAGGTAACAAGCGAATAGTTGCATCAATCATACTCATCGTTGGCAGTTCCCCACCAGTTAAAACATAGTCACCAATTGAAACAACTTCATCAGCCATATCATAAACCCGTTGATCAAAACCTTCATAATGACCACAAATAAAGGTCAAATTTTCTTCACGTGCCCAATTTTGAGCAACTTGTTGATTAAAAATCTTTCCTTGCGGAGCTGTAATGATTACTTTCCCTTTGTTTTTTAAGGAATCAAGTGCCCTTTTAATTGGCATAATCTGTAGGACCATTCCGGCGCCACCACCATATGGTGCATCATCAACATGATGGTGAACATCAGCTGTAAAATCACGAAAATTGACTAAATTTAATTGCCACTTATTGTCCTCAAGTCCGCGACCAAGCATCGAAGTTTGTAAAGGCGTGAACATATCTGGAAAAAGAGTCAATACGTTAATCTGCATCGCGCAAACCCTCCAGTAACTCAACATAAACTCTTTTATTGGTAATATCGACTTGTTTAACTACTTCATCAATATAAGGAAGCAGGTATTCATTCCCAGAATCTTCAGTAACTTCCCACACATCATTAGCACCAGGGGCTTCAATGCCAGTAATTTGCCCCAAATCATTACCAGTTAAATTATCAAGCACACGGCAACCTAAAATATCACGATAATAATATGTACCTGGAGGTAGTTGATGCTGATTAAGCTCACTCACTACCAATATTTTACCCATTAACTGCTTTGCGACTTCAATTGTATCAATTTCGGTAAATTGAACTAGCCAAAATTGCTTAAATGGTCTGGCAGTTTTAACAGTTAAAGTTCTATCAGTGTCATTTTTTAGGGATAATTTATTGCCCGCAACAAAACGTTCCTGCGGAAAATCGGTAATTAAAGCGATTTTAAGTTCTCCCGCTAAGCCATGGGTAGTTAAAATTTTTGCAACATCGTAAAATTGCATTTTTTCTCCTAACTCAAAAGAAAAAAGTTTGAAGCATAAGGGGCCTCAAACTTTTAACCGGCAAATTCATTATTTATTGAATTTTGAATCATGCAACTTCTTCATTAAACCGGCACTTGAAAGTAGTGAACGAACTGTGTCAGAAGGTTGTGCACCCTTCTTTAGCCATTCAAAAATCTTATCCTCGTCAAGTTTCAATTCTTTTGGTTCTGAAACAGGATTGTAGTAACCTACTTCTTCAATAAAACGGCCATCACGTGGCATTCTTGAATCTGCAACAACTATTCTATAAAAAGGCTTTCTTTTAGCACCCATACGGCGCATACGAATTTTAACTGACATAAATTTATTCCTCCTAAAAGTTACGGATTATAATATAGCACTTTTTTGAAAAAGTGTAAAGTGTTTTCCCTTAACATATTGATTAAGAATGGTAGCGCTTAACTTTCATTCGTTTCTTTTTATTTTTTTTAAACTTTTTACCCATGTGTCTCATAGCCATGCGTCCCATCGGTGAATTCATCCCAGGTAAATTTTCCATCCCTTTAAAATTACCATTAGTAATTTTACTCATCATCTCGCGAGCTTGTTTGAATTGCTTAATCATTCGATTTACTTCTACAATCGGACGACCAGAGCCGGCAGCAATTCTTCTTCTGCGACTGGGGTTAAGTAATTCTGGATTTTCACGTTCTGCTTGAGTCATTGAAGAAATAATTGCTTTAACATAAACAATTTGCTTCTTATCAAAATTCATATTCTTTAATTGCGGATTATTAGCCATTCCTGGAATCATTTTGACTATTTGATCAAGCGGCCCCATCTTTTCAACTTGCTCCAATTGATCAACAAAATCATTGAAATCAAAAGTATTTTCTTTCATTTTTGCTGCAACAGCTGCTGCTTTTTTGGCATCATAGTCTTGCTGGGCTTTCTCAATTAAAGTGAGCATATCACCCATTCCCAAGATTCGTGAGGCCATCCGATCTGGATAAAACTGTTCTAAATCAGTTAATTTTTCACCCTGTCCAGTATAAATAATCGGCTTACCAGTCACCGCTCTGATTGAAAGCGCCGCTCCACCTCGGGTATCTCCATCAAGCTTAGTTAAAATAATGCCGGTAATATCAAGCCGATTATCAAATCCGGCTGCCACATCAGTAGCAACTTGCCCCGTCATTGCATCGACAACTAGCAAAATATTATCTGGTTGGGCAATTTCTTTTACTTGTTCAAGCTCCTCCATTAAGGGCTCATCAATTTCCAACCTACCAGCAGTATCGATAATCACATAGTCGTTCTTGTTTTGCTCTGCTTGTTTCAATCCATTTGCGACAATTTGTGCTACATCTGATTGATCCTGTTCACTATAAACTGGTACTTTTAAATCAGCACCAATTTGTTGCAATTGTTCGATAGCTGCTGGACGGTAAATATCACCAGCAATGAGTAATGGCCGCGCTTTTTCTTTTTCAATTAGTTGATTAGCTAATTTACCAACCGTAGTTGTTTTACCAGTACCCTGTAAACCAACCATCATAATTATTGTAGGAATATGCTTTGATTTATTCAGAATAGTTGCACTTGAACCCATCATCTTGGTCAATTCATCATTAACTATTTTTATGACTTGTTGCCCTGGATTTAGACTCTCTTGAACTTCTTTACCTAGCGCTTCTTTTTTGATTTTTTTAATAAAATCTTTTACTACTTTAAAATTAACATCAGCTTCAAGTAAAGCTAGTCTAATCTCTCTACTCGCTGCATTAATGTCTTCTTCTGAAATTTTACCTTTACCGGTTAAATTACGTAATGCTTTTTGAATTCGTTCGCTTAAATTTTCAAAGGCCATGAATTATTCTCCTCTCATTTTTGCTAATAAATCATTGATTAAACTTAAAGCTTGGTCCTGCTTTTTTTGCTTAACAATCTCACTAAGATTAGCTAATGCCTGCTCAATTTCATTATATTCTTTTTGCATTTGCAATTTTTCTTCATAGTTAAACAAAAGCTTGCGACATCGCCGCAAATTATCATAAACTGCCTGGCGCGAAACCTGGTGGTTAGCCGCAATTTCACTCAAAGAAAGATCATTGTAATAATAATCTTCAAAATAATTCTGCTGACTTTTTGTTAAAAGCTTACCATAATAGGCATATAAATCACCTATTGTTTCGTTTTTTTCTAGTTCATCCATTACTTTTTCACCTTGAATTAGTATAGCAAAAATGCCGTTAAATGACGATCTTGAAAGTTATATTTAGTAAAGTCAAACTTGGCAAAACTTGATTTTCAAGCTAAATATAGGTATGATTACCACTAGTATAATTAGAGATTAATTTATTGATGGTGCTTAGTCATGCTGAACTTAGTACCCTTTTTTATTTATACAATTTGCAGTGCTAATACGCTTATTTCACTCGTAATAGTGCAGATATTGTTTTATTAAAATCAAGGAGAAATGAAATTGAATTTATGGAAAACAATGAACCGAAAAGAAGATCCTAGTATCTATCAACAAAAAGATGGCCAACTAGTTAGAACTTTAAAGGTACGCGATTTTCTTGCTCTTGGGGTAGGAACAATCGTATCAACTTCTATTTTTACTTTACCAGGAGAAGTAGCTGCTCTACATACAGGACCTGCTGTTGCTATTTCTTGCTTGTTAGCAGCCATTGTTGCTGGTTTAGTCGCTTTTGCTTACGCGGAAATGGCAGCAGCAATGCCTTTTGCAGGTTCTGTTTATTCATGGATTAATGTCATTTTTGGGGAATTCTGGGGGTGGATCTCAGGCTGGGCGCTCTTAGCAGAATACTTAATCGGTATGGCTTTTATTAGCTCGGGCCTATCAGCTAATTTACGCGCACTGGTTACTCCACTGGGCTGGAAATTACCTACTGCCTTAGCCAATCCACTAGGAGTTAAGGGTGGAATATTTGACTTAGTGGCTTTGGTTGCCATTTTGCTATCGGCTATTTTAGTTAGTTTTGGGGTATCAAAAGCATCAAAAGTCGAAAATGTCTTAGTAGTGGTTAAAGTACTGGCAATTTTATTATTTGTTTTTGTCGGTTTAACTGTGGTTAGAAAAGCTAATTTTATGCCATTTATTCCACATTATCGTATGACAGCTCATGGCCCATTTGGAGGTTGGCAAGGAATTTATGCTGGAGTATCAATGATCTATATATCTTTTTTGGGCTTTGATGCTATCGCTTCAAATTCCGCCGAAGCTGTTAATCCTCAAAAGACTATGCCTCGGGGTATCATTGGCTCCTTATTAATAGCAGTCGGGTTATTTATTGCTGTAAGTCTAGTATTAGTAGGAATGGTACCTTATCAGAAGTACTTAAACTCGGCCGAACCAGTCGGTTATGCCTTACGTCAAACTGGTCATACGACAATTGCCCTTATTGTGCAATCAATTGCAATTCTAGGGATGTTTACAGCTTTAATTGGTCTTTGCATGGCAAGTTCGCGGTTAGTATACTCTTTTGGCCGGGATGGAATGTTACCTAAAAAATTAGGAAAATTAAACAAAGATCATCGCCCTGCCAGTTCACTCTGGGTAGTATCGCTAGTAGCAATTATTATTTCTGCATTTATCCCATTTTCATTTTTAACACAGTTAGTTTCCGCTGGTACGTTAATTGCCTTTATGTTTGTTTCAATTGGTATCTATAAATTGCGACCAAGAGAAGGTCAAGATATTGCTGAACCATCTTTTAAGATGCCATTTTATCCCGTACTACCTTTTTTAGCATTTAGTGGCTCACTCGTTGTATTTTTGGGCTTAGATAATGAAGCAAAGCAATATATGCTGATTTGGACATTCGTTGGTATGCTAATCTACTACCTATATGGTATTCATCATTCAACTATTACCGCAAGAAAATAATTATTAGCTCTAATCGTAAAGGTTAGAGCTTTTTTTAAATAAAAAAATAACCCAGAATAATTCTGGATTATTTAAATGTCGTACTTAAGTTAGCAACAGCAGACTGTTATAATTATTAAATTTCACCAATCTAATAAATCAATTATAAATTAGCATCCATATTAAAAGTCAATTTTGACATATTGATGGAATCAATCATCATTTGACCCCATAATTTTTCTGATTGCTTTCGCGTATAGGCAACTGTTTCTTGATTAGCCTTAGTCAAATAATCAGTTAATTCTACACCCTTTTTATTAGCTGCACCAATAATAACTTCATTAACACGACTGCGATAGTATTGATTCAATTCCTTCAAATAGTCAGTATCTAATTGAACAAATTGCGGATAGTGACTTTCTACTAATACTGCTAGAGATTTGTAATACCACCATGCATCATTCATGTTATATTCCATTGAAGTATTGCTATATGATGGATCCGTGTCATTCATATTCGCAAAGAATGGCACAAATGGTGTGAAAGTTGGTCCACCAATACATAGCCACATAATTGCTGCTTTATCAGCTGGAACATCATTTCTTATTTGTAAAATATGCGCATTTTGGGTTCTATTTAACCCAATTGGGCGAAAACGGTGCTTTTCTTCTTCTGTTCCCTTACCAAAAGGATCAAAAGGTGTATTTTGATAATGACTCCCCAAAACAAATTCAATATCTTCACGCGTAATCTTTTTAGCAGCGCGACGAATAAATGGTAAATCGCCATCTGTTGGATCTTGCTCAATTTCAGGATTAAAATACTTCTGTCCATACCAAACGCGGTTAGTGTTATAGTAGCGATCTTGTTGGCTGTATGTACCAAATATATGGCGGAAATTCCAACCCTCGTGATCAACATTTAAGTGGTACTTAGTAACAAAATCTTGAATGCCTTCACTCCACATAAAATTATCTGAATCATTAAAATCAACTTGTTCAATCGAAACTCGGTTAGCAGCAACTGCATAAGCATCATCTGGAATTCTTTGGGCTACCCAATGGTGACCAGTAACAATTTCCATATACCAGATTTCATCTTTGTCACCAAATAAAACTGAGTTACCGGCTGGTGAGCCGTATTTTTTAATTAATTTACCTAAATATTCAACTCCATTTCTAGCAGAATGAATATAAGGTAAAACAACCGTTTGCATACAGTCTTCATCAAGACCATCCTTCACTAATGGATCAAAGGCTAGTGCGCGTTCGTTACCATAGGTTGATTCAGTACATGACATTGCTACATTTTCTTGGTTAATACCACTTTCATCATAATAGCCACGATTTTTATAATCCACGTTAGGAACCGCTGGTACAGCTTGAGCATCTTCTGGCAAATCCATTGCAAAATTATTAAGCCATGACTTAATCTTGCGTCCCTTTTCTTTTTTAGCAGCTGGTTCAATGATAAATTTCTGAGGGGTAATTGGCCTAAAAGTATCATCATTTCTAGCAATCATGGTTGATCCATCAACAGATGCCTTTTTACCAACTAAAATTGTTGTACAAGCGCTATATTCTTTCATAAAATATCTCCTTTTTTATTCTATCTTAAACTAAGTCATGGAAAAGTCCAACCGCATAATTAGCGGCATCAAAATCTGCTAAGTCACTAGCTTTTTCTCCTAGGCCAACTAGTTTAACCGGTAATTTCATTTCATTTCTAATTGCTAACACTACTCCCCCTTTAGATGAACCATCTAACTTAGTTAAAACTAAACCTGTTAATTTAGTCGTTTTATCAAAATCTTTTGCCTGCAAAAGTGCATTTTGTCCAGTTGAGCCATCTAAAACTAGTAAAGTTTCAGTTGGTTCATTAGGCGCTAACTTTTTTATAGTCCGTTCAATTTTTTCTAGCTCATTCATCAGATTCTTCTTATTTTGTAGACGCCCCGCCGTATCAACCAACAAATAGTCTGCTTGCTCTTTAATTGCTTTTGCAGTTGCGTCAAAGACTACCGAAGCAGGATCAGCTTGATCTTTACCGGTTACAACTGGCGCATCAACTCGTTTGCCCCATTCGACAAGTTGCTCAACAGCACCTGCCCTAAAAGTATCAGCAGCAGCTAGTACAACTGTTTTGCCCTCGTCTTTGAAGCGCTTAGCTAATTTACCAATGGTAGTAGTTTTTCCTGCACCATTTACACCAACAAAAAGATAAATGTTAAGTTGTCCATCATCGTGTACACGTAACTGCTCATTTTCGCTATCACCATTTTGGTCATAAAGATCGACTAACTTCTCAACAATTACTTTCTTTAAATCATCACGTGATTTAGCTTTTTGTAATTTTGCTTCATCACGCAACTCATTTGTTAGATTTTCAGCTGTTTCATAGCCCACATCCGATTCGATTAATAGTTCTTCTAAATCATCAAAAAAATCTTCATCTACAGTTCGAAATTGAGCAAAAAATTTATTTAACCGCGCACCAAAACCTTTGTTAGTCTTTTCAAGTCCCTTTTCGTATAAGTCAGCATTGTTAGCAGCGTTATATTCACTTGCTGGTGCTTGTGCCGCGCTCGAATCAATATTTGCTTCAGCATCCGTTTCTGTTGTGATTGTGCTCTCTTTTACCGCTGAGTCTGAAATAGTAGTAGCTGTTTTAAAATCAGCTTCTTTTTTTGCATTTACCTTTTTCTTTTCGTTATCAAGAGCTTGTTTAGCTTGATCATCATTTACAGATGACAAAGCATCATCAGTTTCAACATCTACTACCGTATTAGTCGGCTTTTCTTTATTTTTTTCATTATCATTATTACCAAATAGTGACTCTTTGATTTTATTGAATAATCCCAATCCTAATTTACCTCATTTTTTAATTCTTTTAATGAAACTGACAAAACTTGTGAAACGCCAGATTCTTGCATTACAACTCCATATAATTGATCGGCACGTTCCATGGTACCACGCCGATGAGTAATAACAATAAATTGCGTGTGCATATCGTATTTTTCTAAAAACTGTGCAAAACGAGTCACATTGGCATCATCAAGTGCCGCTTCAACTTCATCTAATACACAAAAAGGAACCGGTTTAACCTTTAACATTGCAAATAGCAACGTAATAGCTGTTAAAGCTCGTTCTCCACCAGATAATAAGCTAAGTTGCTGTAATTTCTTACCTGGCGGCTGGGATACTATTTCAACTCCAGTAGTTAATAAATCATCTGGGTTGGTTAAAACAAGCTTAGCATTTCCTCCCCCAAACACAACCGGAAAAAGAGTAGCAAAACTTTTAGCAACTGCCGTAAAGGTCTGATTAAACCTAGTTGAAACTTCTTGATCTAGTTCCGCCATTGATTGGCGCAAATTATCACGGCCCTTTAACAAATCATTTTGCTGATTATTAAGAAAATCATAACGTTTTTTAACTTCATCATATTCCTCAATAGATTTTAAATTAACTGGACCAATTTCTGCAATTGACATTTGATGAAGTTTAACACTTTTTTGCAGTTGTTCCCTAGTAGTTGCATCATTTTCACCTTCAGCTTGAGCCAATGCTGCTTCATAAGTTAAAGCATAATCCTCACTAAGCTGACTAAGACGCTGATCAATTTTACTATTTAATTGAGCGATTTGAACCGAAAGATCTTCTTGCTCTCCTGCCGCGTCTTTACGTAAGTCATAATTTCGGCTAGCTACTTGATCAAGTTGGTTAATTTTTGCATCAAATTGCCCCAAATGAGAACTCAAACTATTTAATTGCTCTTGCAGTTTAGTTTGCTGCAGAGTGCTCTGTTCCTTTTCAATTTTCATTTGCTGCTTTTTATCTTGATCTACTGCGCCACTTTGAATGATTGTCTCTAACTTTTTAGTTAATACGCTAATTTGCTTTTGGTGATGGGTTAAATCATGCTGCTTTTCTTCTTGTTGTTTAGATAAATTTTCTAACTTATTGCTAAAAACAGCGATTTGTGGATCTACTTCGGCTAGCTTAGCTTGAACTTCTTGATTTAATTCGGTAAAGTTTTTTATCTTGTCCTGAGTTTTTTCAATTTCAACTTTTTGTTGATCGATTTTTTTAATTAATTTTACCTTTTGCTTTTCGGCAATATTAAGCTTTTCTTTAATATCTATTCTTTGCTGTGCTCGTTCTTCTTGACGAGCTTCAAATAATTTTTTAGCCGCTTTAAGCCGCTTTACTTCCTTTTCTTGATTTTGATATGAAAGTACTGCTTCATTCAAGTCTTGACTACATTTTTGCTTTTGGGCCTCTAGCTGACTAATTTCTTGAGCTAAAGATTCATTTGTTACCGATAATACTGCAAAATCAGCTTGATTTTTTGCTAATTGCTCCTTCAACATATCCATTGTTGCTTTTAACTGATTAAGTTCAGTAACTGTTTGTAATGGTGAATTGCTTTTTTGATTGCGTGCTCCCCCAGTCATTGAACCACCAGGAGAAATCACATCTCCATCAAGGATCACTATGCGATACCGCGAGATTTGTTGCCGTAATTGCATTGCGTGATCAATTGTATCTACAATTATTGTACTTGCTAAAAGATAATTAATTGCTGCACTAATATCTTGCTTGGTGGTACTTGTTACTAGCTCACTTGCTATTCCTTGAAAGCCGGTATATGATTCCATCAGCTTGACGGTTGAAGTTGGGATTGCATGATTATTTAGTCCGTCTAAAGGCAAAAATGTCGCCCGTCCCGCATGACTTCTTTTTAATTGATTAATTGCATCTCTTGCACTAATACTGGTCGTAGTCACAAGGTCCTGAACGCCTCCTCCTAGAGCAGTTGCCATTGCTGCTTCTAATTCAGCTGGAAAAGAAATCAATTCACCTACTGCGCCAATAACACCAGGATACTTGTCTAAATTATTTAAAACATTTTTGACTCCAAAGTAATACCCTTCATGACGTTTACGAATATTTTCTAAAGCTTCATAGCGAGCACAAACTTGGCTGTATCGCTGACTGTTATCATTTAATACCTGGCGTAAACGCTCTAATTTACTTTTACTCTCAGCCTGTTGATCATTTAAAGCAGATAGTTGCTTTTGCGCCGCTTGAAGTTTTTCTTTTAAAGCTTTTCCTTCACTACTGAGTCTTTCTAGCTCACTTGTTCCCTTTATTAATTGATCAGTCACATCATCATTTTGATATGTACTATCATCGCTAGTTCTTTTTAATTCTGAATTAAGATAAACAATTTCATTATTATTTGAGGTTTGCTCTTGTAACAATTGAATGTATTGCGCACGCAATTGCTCTAAATCTTTATTCATTTGAGCTGGATCTTGCTGCAAGCGATATGTTAGTTCGGTCCTTTTAGCATTTAACTCCTTTAATTGTTGTTTCAAATCCTGTTCTGTTTTGCTTAAGTTGGCATAGTCTACCTGACAACTTTTAACTAATTTTTTTAAATTTGCCAATTCAGACTGATATTCCTTTTTCGTTGCTTCAGTGTATTGTTTACTCTGTTCAGCCACTTGTAAATTAGTATTAATATCAGAAAGTTTCTTTGTCAAAGCCAGTAATTCATTTTGAATTTGCTCACGTTGATCATTAATTTGCTTATATTCATTTCTTTTAGCAGCTACCGCACTCTGAGATTCTTTTACTTCTCGGTCAAGCTTTGACAAAAGAACTTGATTTTGTTTAGCCTTTTTCTGAAGCAGATGTTTTTGACTATCGATATTTTCAATTTCAAAAGCTAGTAATGTTTTTAGTTCTTTATCGAGACCGTTCTTTTGAAACTGATATTCCTTCGCAAGAGAACTTTGCTCTTCTAAAGGCTCAATTCTTTGCTCTAGTTCTTTAACCAAATCATTAATTCTAATTAAATTATCAGTTGTTTGCTCTAATTGAAGATTCGCTTGCTCTTTTTGCTTTTTAAAAGATAAAATACCAGCCGCTTCTTCAAACAAGCCACGCCGATTTTCGGGGCGTGAATTTAAAATTTGATCAACTCGACCTTGAGAAATAATAGCTAAACTGTCTTGTGACACACCTGAGTCCATAAATAAATCACGGATATCGCGTTGACGCACATTACGTTTATTAATTAAATATTCACTATCACCTGAACGCAAAATTCTTCTAGTAACAATCACCCTATTTGCTTCAAAATTCAAATCATGCTGTTGATTATCAAAAATTAAGGAAACTTGAGCATAACTAGCTGATTTGCGAAACTCACTACCAGCAAAAATAACATCTTTCATATTAGAACCACGTAGTGATTTTGCACTTGTTTCACCCATTACCCAACGGATGGCCTCAGTAATATTACTTTTCCCACTACCGTTAGGACCAACAATACCAGTAATTCCCGTATCGAATTTAATCGTTGTTTTTTCGGCAAATGATTTAAAACCATCAATAATAAGTTCCGTTAATGGCACAAATTTATCCCCCTAATTAAGTCTAGCTAAAGCAGCTCTTGCTGCATCCTGCTCGGCTGTCTTCTTATTATGCCCTTGCCCTTGCGATAAAATATGACCATCAGCTTTTAATTGAACAGTAAAGCGTGAGGGAGTTTGCTCTTCTCTTAGTACTGTATATTCAATTTTAACTGGTCCATCCTGTTGTAAAAATTCTTGCAAATCAGTTTTGTAATCGCGAGAAGCATCAAATTTGCCTGCATCAATTAACGGATAAACAGTTAAACTTAGAAAATGTTCTACAGCATCCATTCCTTGATCAAGAAAAAGCGCCCCATTAAAAGCTTCAAAAACATCTTCTAACAAGGTTTTGCGTGACCTGGCACCCGCTTTTTCTTCACCACGACCTAGATTTATTTCAGCAGGAAAACCGAATTTATAGGCAAATTCAGCAAAGCCCTCGGTGTCTACAATGTTTGAACGCATTCGTGTTAATTCGCCCTCATTTAAACTTGTAAAATTACAATATAAGTAATTGGAAATAGCTAATTCTAATACTGCATCCCCTAAAAATTCTAATTTTTCATAATCCCGAATTCCACTTTCAGGATGCTCATTGGCATAGGATGAGTGTGTGAAAGCTTCTTCTAATAATTTTTTATTATTAAACTTAATTTTATATTTTTCTGCTAATTGATTAATAAATTTCGAACTGACCATCTTATAAATTCCTTTCTTTATAAATTATACCAGTTTTTGGTACCTAAAATAAAAAAGAAAACTATTACAACATTTATGCAATAGTTTTCTTATATGCAATAGTTTTCTTAACTAATAAATCGCTTTTTCTAAATTATAAAAATGCCCCAACTTTATTTACTTAACAAAACCTACATTGAACCACATTGGATGATCATAATTAATTTTTGACGGCTTTAATGAGTAACCTGTTAACTTGTTGTTTACTGCATCAATATTATATTGATTATAAGTTGGTACGACATAAGCTTGTTCAACCATGTATTTTTGCCATTCATGGAATTTTTCTACCCGATATTTATGGTCGAAGGCCTTTTGTGAATCCATTTCTGCAATTAACTTGTTATTTTCCGGTGTAACAAATCTAGAATAATTTTGCATAGTTCCTTCACTATACAGCTGAGCCTGCGATGGTTCATCTGATAAAGTCCAACCCGCCATGTAAACATCAATTCCTGGGGCATCATGCTGTACTTTATCGTAGAAGGAATTGAACTCAGTTAAACGACCACCAACCAACTTAACATTCAAGCCAATCTTATTCCATTGTTGGATATAATTTTGCACAATTGGCTCTTGAATGGCATCACCAGACTTAGCTGCAAAATTAATAGTCAACGCTTTGCCATTTGGCATTGTGCGCCATTTGCCTTTCTTCTTATATCCAGCTTTATCTAAGATTTCATTAGCTTTCTTAAGGTTATAAGTATAACCTTTATTATTTTTATCAAAGTAATCACCAAATTGGGCTGGTATTAAGGTAGGGATTTGGAAACTCAACCCATCTGTATAATGCTTATATACTTGATCCGTATTCATCGCATAAGCCATAGCCTGACGCAAGTTCTTATCACCCATCTTGGCCTTTGGATTCATAACGTTCTTAGAATTTTTTGTATCCCATTTACCAACTTTGAAACCCAAATAGTAATATGCTAAAGGAATTTCGGCAATAAAGTTTACCTCTTTAGTATCTTTAACTTGCTTCCACTGGTTATTTACCACCCGCGCAATATCAAATTTATGACTTTTAATTGCTTGTGAAGCTGAATTAGGTGACACTACTTGATAGATAATCTTATCTAGCTTTGGTTTACCACGCCAATAGTACTTGTTCGGTACCCAAGTTACTGATTGCCCACGCACAACTTTTTGGACTTGAAATGGCCCAAAAAGTAAAGGCCTTTTGCGAATTTCATCAGAAGACTCTAATTTAGTAAACGGAATATCCTTTAAATAGTGATACGGGGCTGCATTTTCCCAGATATATCCATTACCTACATATGCCATTCCTGGTTTTAATTCCTTGCAATGAATAATAACAGTTCTCCCGTTTTCACCGTCAGGCATTTCAATTCCAGAAATTGTTTTTGCCTTGCCTTCGTGGTATTCTTTTAATCCTTCAATTATATTAAATTGTGATGAGTATCTTTCAGATTTAGTACCCTTATTTGCAATAATCTCATAAGCATATTCAATGTCCTTAGCAGTAACTTGCTTGCCATCTGACCATTTTACGCCCTTTTTAACGGTGATTGTTACTGTCTTAGCTTTACGGTTCAGTCTTAAAGTCGCTGCTCCTTTGTCATTGATTTTATAATGATCATCAGTGTCAAACAAGGACTCTTGACCAGGACTCATTACATCAGCATCAGGCTGACTCATTTGTAATTCTTCATTAAAAATACCGGTAAATGGGGTGTCCATTTCCTCAGCCACTTTTAAGGTACCACCTTGCTTAGCATCCTTAATCGGTGTTTCTACCGGAAACTTACTCGCCGTTTTGGCCCTCTCACTATTAGTACCATTGCCCTTGCCACAAGCTACCAGAGTTAAGGTAGCAGTACTGATAAGTCCAATTGAACCTAATATTTTTATTTTGTTCATAATTGAAGTTACTCCTTAATTATTTAATATTTTATAACCTTTTAATTTAATATTATCACCTAATGTTAATTTTTCAACTTTTTATTATAATTTTGTAAACAAAAAAACTCGAGCATTGCTCGAGTTTCCTTTATTAATCGTAAATTACTTAGTATAAGCAACTTGGTACCATAATGGATGACCATTATTAGATTTTGATGGTTTCAGTGAGTAACCAGTTAATTTATTGTTTACTGCATCTATCTGGTATTCATTATAAGTTGGCACGACATAAGCTTGATCAACCATGTATTTTTGCCATTCATGGAATTTTTCCACCCGATATTTATGGTCGAAGGCCTTTTGTGAATCCATTTCTGCAATTAACTTGTTATTTTCCGGTGTAACAAATCTAGAATAGTTTGACATAGTTCCTTCACTATACATTTGATTTTGTGATGGTTCACTTGATAGACCCCAGCCAGCCATAAACATATCAACCTTAGGATCATCATGATGTACTTTATCGTAGAAGGAATTGAACTCAGTTAAACGACCACCAACTAACTTAACATTCAAGCCAATCTTATTCCATTGTTGGATATAATTTTGCACAATTGGCTCTTGAATTGCATTACCCGACATTGCCATAAAGTTAATGGTTAATGGTTTACCATTTGGCGTTGTACGCCATTTACCCTTCTTCTTATATCCAGCTTTATCCAAGATTTCATTGGCTTTCTTAAGGTTATAAGTATAACCTTTGTTACTCTTATCAAAGTAATCACCAAATTGGGCTGGTATTAAGGTTGGAATTTGGAAACTTAACCCATCTGTATAATGCTTATATACTTGATCCGTATTCATCGCATAAGCCATGGCCTGACGCAAGTTCTTATCACCCATCTTCGCCTTTGGATTCATAACGTTTTTAGATTTTTTAGCATCCCATTTACCAACTTTAAAAGCCACATACCGGTAGCCTAGCGGAACTTGGGCTACAAAATCTACGTCCTTAGTGTCTTTGACTTGTTTCCATTGACTGTTCACAACACGTGCTACATCAAATTTATGACTTTTAATTGCTTGTGAAGCTGAATTAGGTGACACTACTTGATAGATAATTTTATCTAGCTTTGGTTTACCACGCCAATAGTACTTGTTCGGTACCCAAGTTACTGATTGACCACGCACAATTTTTTGGACTTGAAATGGGCCGAAAAATAGTGGATTTTTTCTAATCTTATCAGAAGATTCTAATTTATCGAAAGGAATGTCTTTTAAATAGTGATATGGCGCTGCCGCTTCCCAAATAAAACCATTACCACTGTTAGTCATACCCGGTTTTAATTCTTTACAATGTAAAACTACAGTTCTTCCATTTTCACCATCAGGCATTTCAATTCCAGAAATTGTTTTTGCCTTACCTTCATGGTATTCAGCCATTCCATTGATAATATTAAATTGTGATGAATAACGCTGTGATTTAGTGCCCTTATTTGCAATAATCTCATAAGCATATTCAATGTCCTTAGCAGTAACTTGCTTGCCGTCTGACCATTTTACACCCTTTTTAACGGTAATTGTTACTGTCTTGGCTTGGCGGTTAAGTTTTAAAGTCGCTGCTCCTTTGTCATTGATTTTATAATGGTCATCAGTATCAAAGAGAGTTTCCGATCCAGGACTCATTACATCGGCATCAGGCTGACTCATTTGTAATTCTTCATTAAAAATTCCAGTAAATGGCGTATCCGTTTCTTCAGCTACCTTTAAGGTGCCACCTTGCTTAGCATCCTTAACAGCCGTTTCTGCAGGAAACTTACTTGCTGTTTTAGCGCCTTCATTACTAGTATTATTGCCGCCTTTGCCACAAGCTACTAAAGTCAAAGCAGCGGCACTAACAAGTCCAATTGAACTTAAAATATTTCTTTTTTTCATAATAGACAACTCCTTCACATATAAAGTGATTGAAGTTTCTAGAACAAGTTAACGACTGAATTTTAACATTTTTACTTTAATATGCAAAGAAATATTTTATAAATTATTCATTAATCTATGAATTAAATCAAAATTTATTTTACATAACCAACATTGTACCAAGCAGAATTGCCTTTTGAAGGTCTTAAAGAATAACCAGTTAACTTTTTATTTACAGCTGAAATATTATAAGAATTATTAGTTGGAATTACATAGGCTTGGTCAAACATGTATTTTTGCCATTCATGGAATTTCTCCACCCGATATTTGTGGTCAAAGGCCTTTTGCGAATCAATCTCTTTCAATAATTTCGTATTTTCAGGAGTCACAAATCTTTCATTATTAAATGCTGCTCCTTCATCATAAAGTCCCGCAGGAGATGGTTCACTTGATAATGACCACCCGGCCATAAACATATCAACTGAAGGATCATCATGTTGAATTTTATCAAAGAATGAATTTGCTTCAGCCAAACGTCCACCTACTAGCCCAACATTTAAGCCAATTTTATGCCATTGTTGAATGTAATTTAAAATAATCGGTTCTCTTGAAGAATCACCTTGAGCTGCTAATAATTTGATTTTTAATGGCTTACCATTTGGCTGTACACGCCACTTACCTTTTTTCTTATAACCAGCCTTATCTAAAATCTGATTGGCTTTCTTTAAATCATATGAAAAGCCTTTAACATCTTTATTAAAGTAATCACCAAATTGAGCTGGAATTAAAGTTGGTACTTGGAAAGTCAAGCCACTTGTGTATCGTTTGTTGACTGCTTCAATATTCATAGCATAACCAATTGCTTGACGCAATGCCTTATTGTTCATTTTACTCTTAGGATTCATAACATTTTTACTGGTTTTAGCATCCCATTTACCAACTTTAAATCCTAAATAACTATAACTTAATGGCACCTTAGCAATAAAAGTTACATCTTTAGTATCTTTAACTTGCTTCCACTGTGTATTTATTACTTCTGCTATATCAAATTTATGACTCTTAATTGCTTGAGAAGTAGAATTGGTTGAAACTACTTGAGAAACAATTTTATCTAATTTGGGTTTGCCACGCCAATAATATTTATTTGGTACCCAAGTTACTGATTGACCACGCACAATTTTTTGAACTTGATATGGTCCAAAAAAGAGAGGATCTTTTCTAACTTTATCTGAAGATTCTAAATTTTTAAAAGGTACATCTTTTAAATAGTGATATGGTTCTGCGCATTCCCAAAAATAACCATTTCCACTATTATACATACCAGGCTTTAATTCAGTATAATGGATTACTACCTTAAGACCATTTTCACCATCTGGCATTTCAATACCTGAAATTGACTTTGCCTTGCCTTCGTGATATTCTTTCATGCCCTTAATAAATTCAAATTGACTGGTATATCTTTGCGATTTAGTAGCTTTATTACCCATAATTTCATAAGGATATTCAACGTCTTTAGCAATAACTTGCTTGCCATCTGACCATTTAACCCCCTTTTTAATGGTAATCGAAACTGTCTTATTTTTCTTATCAATTTTTAGTGAGGCAGGTCCCTTGTTAGTAATTTGGTAATTGTCATCGGTATCAAATAGTGACTCATTACCTGGCTCCATAACTTTAGCATCTATGGTAGTTGTATATAATTCATTTGAAAAAATCCCTGTAAATGGTGAATCTGTTTCAATAGCATATTTCACAACTCCACCTTGTTTTGCTTCTTTTTCAGGCATTTCCTGCGGAAACTTGCTTGCTGTCTTAACATCATTAGTGTCAGCATTATTACTATTTTTACCACAAGCCACTAAAGTTAGTGCTGCAGCACTTACAACCCCAATTGAACTAAATAATTTCGATTTTTTCATAAATAAACTCCTTAAAAACAAAGTAAATTTTAATTACAGATTATTAAAGAACAAGTTAATAAAGAGATTTTAACATTTATATTTTTAAAATCAAGATATTTGTTAATAAATAATTAATAAAAACAGCGCATTAATTTATTAATCTAATTAAACCATAATTTTTTGCAAATAAAAAAGCTCGGTTTTAAACTGAGCTTTTTCACATATTTTTATTTACTAAAGCCAACTTTGCCCCATAATTGGTGCCCATTTGAATTATCGACTGGCTTAGTTGAATAACCTGTCAATTTTTGATTAACAGCTGTTAGTATGTATGAATTATCCATTGGAACTACGTAAGCCTGATTATTCATATAATCTTGCCATTCATGAATTTTTTGAACACGATATTCATGATTAAATGACTTTTCAGAATCAATTTGGTTTAGTAGTTTATTGTTTTCTGAAGTAACAAATCGCGTATAATTCATTGGCGAAGATTCACCGTATAAGGAGGCAGGTGATGGTTCACTTGCTAAACTCCAGCCGGCTATAAAAACATCTACTTCTGGATCATCATTTTGAATTTTATCAGAAAATGAATTAAATTCAGTTAGTCTGCCACTCACTAATTTGACATTTAAGCCAATCTTTTGCCACTGTTGGAGATAGTTTTGGATTGTTGGTTCTTGAACAGAACTTCCTGTCTTTGCTAAAAGATGAATTGTTAATGGTTTACCATTAGGCTGAACTCGCCATTTACCCTTCTTTTTATAACCAGCTTTATCTAATAGAGTATTTGCCTTTTTAAGATTATAATCATATTTTTGAGAATTTTTATTGAAATAATCACCAAATTGTTGCGGAATAAGAGTAGGAATAGGAAAACTTAATCCCGAGGTATATTGTTGATCAACAGAACCAATGTTCATAGCAAAAGCCATTGCTTGACGTAAAGACTTATTATTCATTTTTGCCTGTGCATTCATGACATTTTTGCCCTGCTTATTATCCCACTTACCAACTTTAAAACCCAAATAATTATATGAAAGTGGAATTTGCGCTACAAAGTTAACTCCCTTTGTATCCTTTACTTGATTCCATTGTGAATTAATTACTTGTGCTACATCAAACTTTTGATTTTTAATTGCTTCTGAAGTTGAGTTAGGTGAAATTACTTGAGTGGTAATTTTATCTAGCTTTGGTTTACCGCGCCAGTAATATTTATTAGGCACCCAAGTTACTGCTTCCCCCCGAACAATTTTTTGAACTTGAAATGGACCAAAAAATAATGGTTTTTTTCTAATTTCATCAGCCGATTGTAATTTATCAAATGCAATATTTTTTAAATAGTGATAAGGGGCAGCACTTTCCCAAAAATATCCATTTCCGCTATATAACATTCCTGGCTTCAACGCTTTAAAGTGAATTATCACTGTACGTCCATTATCACCATCAGGCATTTCAATTCCTGAAATTGTATTAGCCTTGCCTTCATGATATTCCTTCATACCAATGATTTCTTCAAATTGACTACTATATCTTTGTGACTTAGTTTTTTTATTGGCTAAAATCTCGTAAGGGTATTCTATATCTTTGGCATTAACCTGCTTACCATCTGACCATTTAACCCCTTCTTTGACCGTAATCGTTATTGTTTTAGCCGTGCGATTAATTTTTAGAATTGCTGGGCCTTTATCAGTAATTTTAAAATTGTTATCTGTATCAAATAGTGCTTCTTCACCTGGTGCTGCTACAGCACCATCAATTGAAGTTGTAGAAAGCTCATCAGAAAAAATTCCTGTAAATGGTGTATCAGTTTCTACTGCATATTTTACCGTACCGCCTTGCCTGGTTTTTTTAACTGGAACAGCTTGCGGAAATTTACTTACTAGCTTTGCATTTTCATTATTGATAGAATTACTATCACTTTTGCCACACGCAGCTAAGGTTAAGGCAACAGTTGCGATGAGACCTGTAAAGCTAATAATTCTTGTTTTGTACATATTATAGAACTCCTATCTAGTCTGGCTAATTATAATTTTTTATATTTGTTATAATAAGACATTGTTTATATTCTAACACAGCGCCCAATAACTGACTAATCACAGGTTTCACTATAAAAAGCAATATAAAAAAGCCTTGCCAAAGCAAAGCTTTTTTATAGTTTATTTAATTTTCTCTTTGTCTTGCGTCACCTGCACGTTGGAGTGCTCGACCTACATAGTTAATGCTTAATGATATTGCTAATAACATAACAGTAGCTGGTAACCACAACCAAGGACGGTTAACGACATTAACCGGATCGTTGGCAAAACCAATTAAAGTTCCTAGAGAAGGCGTTGTTGGTGGTAAACCATAACCAATAAATGACAAAGTAGTTTCAATACCGATATTACCAGCAATTGTTAACACAACATCAATAATTAACATTGACGTAATATTCGGTAATACTTCACGAAACATAATTTTTAGATCTGATGAACCAGAAGTCTTAGATGCAAGAACATAGTCGCGATCGCGTTGTGATAAAACAAAGGCCCTAAAATATCTTGCAGTATTGGTCCATCCAAATACCGAAATAATCCAAACCAAACTCCACGCACTGTAATGCGGAATAACTGTAACTAAAACAATTTCAATTGGCATTCTCGGTAAAACTTGCACAAAGTCAACAATTCTCATAATAATGGCATCAATGTAACCACCATAATAGCCAGATACTAATCCAACCACTAACCCCACTAGTTCACAGACAGCAGTAACACCGAGTCCAATTAAAATTGAATTGCGGCCACCCATAATTAAGAGATTAACAATGTCACGGCCACCATCATCTGTACCAAATAAGTGACCATTAACTCCCCAACCGTTATAGGCATCGATAATGTTAATCTCAGTAACTTTGCTAGAATCTAAGAATAAAGATCCACCAAAAGTAAACAACAAAATTAAAACAATAATAATAAATGCAGTTAAAGCAACTTTGTCTTTAACAATTTCCCGCACAACCACTTTAAAACTTGAGGCAGGAGAAGAAATTTTTGCTTTTTTTACTTCTGTTTTTGAAGCATTCTTTTTCTTATCAGACATTCCTCTTCCTCCTTACTTAATTCTTATTCTTGGATCAACAATACTCATAATGATATCGGACAATAAATTACCAAGTAAAGTTAAAGTACCAAAAATTAAAATTAATGCCGTTAAAGTAGTATAATCACGCTGACCAATCGAATCTAGGAATAATTTTCCCATTCCTGGGTAACTGAAAACCATTTCAACCACCATTGAGCCACTCAATAACCCAGTAATTACTGTACCGAATGAAGATGCAATTGGTAGTAATGAGTTACGCAAAATATGTTTATTAAAAACAACATTATCCGGAACACCTTTACTGTGTGCTGTACGAACATAATCTTCAACTTTATTGTCAACAATACCAGTTCTAAGGTATTGCACAATCGAGGTTGTAGTAATTAATGCTGATAAAATTGCTGGTAAGAGGATATGATACAGTTGACTACCCAAAGTGCCCCAAAATCCTGAAGCATTTGGTGAGACTGAACCTGAAATAGGGAACCAACCCAAAGTAAAACCAAACAACCAAATTCCTAAAATGAAAAATACAAACGCTGGCACAGCAAAAGTTATATAGTTAAAAATTTGAACTGTTTGATCTTGCCACTCATCTTGATGACGACCAGCAGTCACACCTAAAGGAATAGATATTGCATAACAAATAATTGTCGTTAATAGTGATAGCCAAAATGTATTTACAGCTCGATCAGCAATTAGTGAAGTTACAGGAACATGCTGGATATAACTGGTACCCATATCACCCTTGAACAAATTACCCACCCAACGAGCATATTGTACTGGAGCTGGATCATTCAAACCTGCTGCTTGCTTTAAAGCGGCAAGTTGCTTGGGATCCGTATTAGGATTTATTTGTCCACTAAACGGGTCACCGGGCATCATTTTAGCCAAGAAGAAGACTAAAATACTCAAAATGATCAATTGTGGGATCATGATTAATATACGTCTTAAGACTGTTTTCCACATGATTAGTCTCTCCCCTTTTCATTTAATTCTTCTTGTATTACTTCATCTTTAGGCAAGGCTACCCAGTGATTACCAGAAACTTGTTGTAAAGGATAGACACAACCATTTTTGTCATACCACTTACTTTGATCGTTTTGAAATTCCAATTCAACTTCTTGCCGATGCTTTTTATGTTCTGTTCTATTTTCAACATCAACCACTGGAATCGCCGATAATAGTCGCTTGGTATAAATGTGCATTGGATGATTATAAATATCTGCTCTACTGCCAATCTCTACCAAACGTCCACGGTGCATAATTGCTAAGTTTTCAGACATATGCTTAACAACACCCAGGTCGTGTGAAATAAACAAATAAGCAATGTTATATTGTTGTTGAATATGCTTCATAAAATTCAATACTTGAGCTTGAACCGATAAGTCTAAGGCACTAGTTGGTTCATCCGCAACAATTAATCTTGGATTAGTTGCAACTGCGCGCGCAACACCAATTCTTTGTCTTTGACCGCCCGAAAATTCATGTGGAAACTTATAAATTGCGTCACTAGGCATCCCAACAATATCTAATAACTCTTGTACTCGAGTACGTTCTTGATCAGTAGTCAGATTTTCAAAATTGCGAATTGGCTCGGCAATAATATCTTCAATTCTTTTTCGTGGATTCAAACTTGACATTGAATCTTGAAAGATCATTTGAACGTCTTTATTGTAGTTAAGTTTACGCCGATTACTTGGCTTTGTCACATCAACATCTTTATAAATAATTTGTCCACTAGTAACTGGTTCAACGCCAACAATTGCTTTACCAGTCGTTGATTTACCTGAACCGGATTCACCAATTAAACCGTATGTTTCACCTTCGTTAATTGTAAGACTCACATCATCAACAGCACGAACATAATCTGTTATACGATTCCAAAAACCTGATCTAATCGGATAATGAACCTTTAAATTCTTAACTTGAATAATTTCTTTAGCCATAAAACTACTCCCCACCTACTTCATCTTGAAAGTGGAACGTTTTCCAGCAAGTACATCTTACCCAGTGATTAGGTTCAACTTCATGCATTATTGGCTCTTGTTCATGAGCACTTGCAGGAATCCAAGGAATTCTTGCGGCAAAGCGGTCACCTTCATGAGGCATATTTTGTAATGATGGAACTGTTCCTTGAATAACATGTAAATCTTCATCTTCATCTTCAGATTGCGGCATTGAATTCAAAAGAGAACGAGTATAAGGATGCAAAGGATTTTCAAAAATAGTTTTTACATCTGCTTTTTCGACTACCTGTCCAGCATACATGACAGCAACTTGGTCAGCTGTTTCGGCAACAACGCCTAAGTCATGTGTAATTAGGATAATACCAGAATGAGATTGACGCTGAATATCTTCTAGTAAATCTAAAATTTGGGCTTGGATAGTAACATCTAAAGCAGTTGTTGGCTCATCAGCAATAATTACTTCTGGTTTGCAGGCAATTGCCATTGCAATAACAATTCGCTGACGCAAACCACCTGAAAGCTCAAAGGGATACATGGCATAAGTTGACTCGGGTTTTGGCATCCCTACTTGATTGAACAACTCAATTACACGATTGTGCCGCTCTTGTTCATTCATATCAGTATGATAATAGAGTGTTTCAGCTACTTGGTCTCCAACTCTCATTAACGGATTAAGACTTGCAAGCGGATCTTGAAAAATCATTCCAATTTTATTTCCTCGAATCTTATCAAATAAGGATTCGTTCAAACCTACAAGATTTAATTCATTGTACATAATATCGCCAGTTACTTTTGTATTTTTATGGTCATATAAACCAATAATACTTGCAGCAATTGTACTCTTACCACAACCAGATTCACCTACAACTGATAAAATCTCATCACGCTTCAATGTTATATTAATATCATCAGCAGCATCATAAAATTTTCCTTGTAAACGGTAAGCAGTATGCAAATGCTGGATGTCTAGCAAGAGATCACTTTGTTTTTCCAAAGGTCATTTCCCCTCTCAAATTTTCAAAGAATTTATTAAAGATATTTAATAAATTTATTTAATTTCTAATTATATACATTAAATCGACTACATGCAAATTACAAGACGACTTTTTTAAAATTATTTTTGATGAGAAGTAATGTAATTGACTGCATCACCAACAGTTTTGATTTTTTCTGCATCCTCATCAGAAATTTCTGAGCCAAACTCATCTTCTAATTGCAAAATAAACTCAACTAAGTCTATAGAATCAGCATTAAGATCATTAGTAAAATCAGTATTTAAGGTGATCTTATCTTTATCAACCTCTAAGTTATCAGCTAAAATATCACGAATTTTGATAAAAATTTCTTCTTCAGTCATCATTTTCTCCTTTTTACCCTAACTTTAAATTATTTTTTATGATCAAATTCCTGTCTAAATTGATCAATTATTTTTTCACTTAAAATTTTATCTATTTGCTTAATCGTATAATAAACTGCACGCTTATCAGAACGACCATGCGTTTTAACTACTGGCGCATCTGTTCCCAGTAAAACTGCCCCACCATATTTATCAACATCGAATTTTGATATAAGTCCTTTTAAAGCACTTTTAATCATTAATGCACCTATTTTGGTGATTGGTCCATTGTTTAGCAGACTATCCTTTAACAAATGAATTAAAACGCTTGAAGTTCCTTCAATGTTTTTAAGAACTGCATTCCCAGTAAAGCCATCAGTTGCAACAACATCTGCTTTACCGTCCAGCAACTCGTTGCCTTCAATATTACCAATAAAGTTAAGATTACTTTTACGTAATAACTCGTATGCCTGCTGATGCAGGTCATCGCCTTTATCACTTTCAGCCCCATTATTCAGCAGAGCAACTTTAGGATTTTTAATTCCTCTGATTTTTTCAGCATAATATGCAGCCATTTTTGCCCAATCAAGAAGATACTCCGGGCGGCTCTTAGCATTCGCTCCTACATCAATCATATTGAATCCATCATCAGAATTTTTAACCGGTAATGTTGGCATAAATCCAGG
This sequence comes from Lactobacillus sp. ESL0237, assembly GCF_003692985.1. Lineage (NCBI taxonomy): Bacteria > Bacillati > Bacillota > Bacilli > Lactobacillales > Lactobacillaceae > Lactobacillus > Lactobacillus sp. ESL0237. Next base: position 94,393 of record NZ_REHE01000008.1, read on the forward strand.
GCGCGCTACTCCCTTAATTCGTCCGATAATAAAAATCCCACAGGCTAAGATTGAGCCCGTATTTCCTAAGGAAAGAAGTGCATCTGCTTTTTTTTGTTTAACATACTGTGCAGCGACCACTAGGGAAGAATCTTTCATAGTACGAATTGCTTTAACCGGCTCATCTTCATCCTTAATCACCTGAGTGGTTGCCACAATTGCTATTCTTTCTTTATCCTGGCCAATTAAATTAGTTATTTTTTCTTCGTCACCAAAAAGAATAAACCTTGTATTCTTTAGTTCAGCTTTTGCTTGTAAAACAGCTTGGACGATTGCCTCTGGGGCATTTTCTCCGCCCATTGCATCAATTGCAATTGTTTTCATTTTTACCAATCTTTTCTAAGTTCTTTCTTGCTGTAATTGTTTATATTCTAGTACCTGCTTAAGGTTTTTATGTATTGACTGTTGTAAATCTGGATCCTGTGTTATGACATCTCTAGCTACTTGTTGTGCCACTACTAGTGTCTCATAGTTATTAACGACATTGCCAACTTGAAACTCGGGTAAACCTGACTGTGCTTTACCAAATAAATCACCTGCACCCCGCATTTTCAAATCTGCCTTTGCAAGTTTAAAGCCATCTGTTGTTGCTGAGACTGTCTGCATCCTTGTTTTACCAATTTCTGTTTTCGGATCAGCTAAAAAAACACAATAGCTTTGAGTTTTTCCTCTACCAATCCTACCACGTAATTGATGCAACTGGCTCATACCAAAGCGATCAGCATTATAGATTATCATCATATTAGCATTAGCCACATCTACGCCAACTTCAATTACACTAGTTGCTACTAAAATATCAATTTCTCCTGTAGCAAAAGCCATCATAATTTCGTCTTTTTTAGCTCCGGGCATTTGTCCATGTAATAAAACTACCTTTTGTTTAGGAAAATCATGAGATAGTTTCTCAAAAAGTTGTTCAGCAGTTTTTAAATCTAACGATTCAGATTCTGTAATTAATGGTGTCACTGCATAAATTTGGAAACCCTGATTTAATTGTTTCTGCATCAATTTGTACACATCATTTATTTGACTACTAGTTTTCCAAACAGAAATAATCTGTTTTCGGCCCGCTGGCAGATGTCGTATTTCAGAAATTGCGGTATTCCCGTATATTGTTAAAGCAAGAGTACGCGGGATAGGCGTAGCTGTCATCGTCAATACATCTGGCCGATCACCCTTATTAATTAAGGTTTGCCTTTGACCTACACCAAAGCGATGCTGCTCATCAATAATTACTAAACCTAATTTTTTAAAAATAACTTTAGCTTGAATTATAGCATGGGTACCAACCACAATATTAAGTGTCCCATCAGCCAATTCCTTATATATTTCTCGTCGTTCCAGTGTTTTGGTTGTACCCGTTAAGAGAGCTGTTTTTATCCCAAATGGACTTAGTAATTCATCAATTTTTTTAAAATGTTGCGTAGCTAAAATTTCTGTAGGTACCATTAAAGCCACTTGATAACCAGCTGTAACTGCTGCAAACATTACATAAACAGCAACAATTGTTTTTCCCGATCCAACATCTCCTTGTAATAAACGATTCATTTGTCGATTAGAATGTAAATCAGCAAAAATCTCATTAATCACTTGCTTTTGATCCGCCGAAAGTTCAAATGGCAACATGCTATTTAATTTTGTTACTTCAGTTAAATCATATTTTTTAGCAAATCCAATACTTTTAGCATTAAAGTTATTTAAAAATGCCAGTTCCATTTCAAAAATAAAAAATTCACGAAAAATTGCACTTCTTTTAGCAATCATAGCTTCTTTACCATTTTTAGGATGATGCATCTTTACTATTATCTCTTGTTCATCTAATAGTCGATACTTCTTACGTATAGCAGAGGGTACCACGTCACCTATTTCTGGTAAAAAATCTGCTATAGCCAGGTCAATTAAATCCGTCAATTTTTTCTGTCTAAGATGCCGATTAACTGAATAAATTGGTGCCATACCGCTATCATTTGCTTTTGCTGCTACAAATTTAAAAGCTGACAAACTTTGCTTGGCTAAATTATATTTACCATATATTGCTACTTCTTGACCAATTACAATTTTTTCTTTAAGCCAAGGTTGATTAAAAAAATTGACCATGACAACATCATGGTCAATCATTAATTTGAAACTCAAACGGCTTTTTTTATAGCCAAATCTACTTACAAAAGCTTCCGTAGCAACGATTCCCTTTAGCATTACTTTTTGACCATCCATGATCTGATCAAGAGGAATTGTTTGTAATTCATCATAGCGAAAAGGAAAATAAAAAAGTAAATCGTAAATACTATAAATTCCAAGGCTTCCAAGTATTGCAGCAGTTTTTGTCCCTACTCCTTTTAAATCAGTTACGGGAGCAAATACCTTACTTGCATCCATTTTTATTCCACAGAAATTAAGAAATTATACACTGGTTGACCACCATCATGAACTTCAAATTCCAAGTCATCATGCTTTGCTTCAAGAGCGGCTATAATTTGATCTGCTTGCTCTTTATTGGAATCACGGCCATACATTACCGTAATAATTTCTGAATCTTCATCTAACATCTTCTCAATCATATTTACAGTTGAGTTAATTAAATCAACTGTTGCCACTTGAATGTCACCATCAATAATACCAAGATAGTCATCTTTATGGATATCAATCCCATTAATGTTAGTATCCCGGTTAGCCTGAGTAACTTCGCCAGAAACAACTGTTTCAAGTGCCATTGTCATGCTTTCAATATTGTCTTCAAGACTAGCATCTTGATCAAACGATAACATTGCTGTTAATCCTTGAGAAATCGTCTTAGTTGGAACAATTCCAACTGGAATATCACTAACTTCTGCTGCCTGCTTAGCTGCCATCACAATGTTGCCATTATTTGGCAATACAATCGCTTGCTTAGCACCAGATTTTTTAATTGCATCAATAATATCCTGAGTTGAAGGATTCATTGTTTGTCCACCAGAAATAATTCGGTTGACTCCTTCACTTTCAAACAGCTTTCTAATCCCATTTCCAGACGCAACTGCAATCACAGCAAAATCAACACTTTCCTGATTTTCTTCATTACTGTTGACAATTGTTTCATGTTGTATCCGCATGTTATCAATTTTTATTTTGCCTAATTGACCAAATTGACTACCATAAGTAAAGATTTCACCCGGATGCTCTGTATGAATATGTACTTTAGCAACTTCATCGTCTGAAACGGCTAGTAATGAATCACCTAATTTTGAAAGATAACTTCTAAACTCTTCCAGATTAAAGGCTTTTTTATTAGGAATATCGGCAGTTAAATCAACCATAATTTCCGTACAATAACCATGATCTATATCCTGAGTAGAAAGCTGGGATTGAACTGATTGATGATGCATTGCATTAATCATTTCATCCATTTCACCTTCATCTGGTTGATAGCGATCGGCAAAGCTTTCTCCTAAAAGTCCTTCTAAAAAGCCCTCATAAATAAATAGTAAGCCTTGACCACCAGAATCAACTACACCTACTTGCTTTAATACCGGTAATAAGTCGGGGGTTGTTTTTAATGCTCTTTTTGCACCTTCAACAATGGCCTTCATTACTTCTTCAACATCATCAGTTTCATTAGCTTTATTAACACCATCTTGAGCTGCCACGCGAGCAACCGTTAAAATAGTACCTTCAACTGGTTTCATTACAGCTTTATATGCTGTAGCTACACCATTAGAAAAAGCATTAGCCAATTCTTGTGCATTTAAAGTCTGCATCCCCTGGGTAGCTTTATAAATACCTCTAAATAATTGTGAAGAAATAACACCACTATTTCCCCGTGCCCCCATTAACATACCTTTAGCTAGACTTTCAGTCAAATCACCAACGCTTGAGCTAGTGTTTTCACTAACAGCTTTAGCTCCGCTTTCAATAGTCAAATTCATATTTGTGCCAGTGTCACCATCTGGTACAGGAAAAACATTCAACGAGTTAATAAACTCTGCATTACGACCTAATCTATGGGTTGCAACACGAACCATATCCCTAAATTTTTTACTATCTATTTCCTTTAAAACCAATATCCTAAACCTCCGCTTGAATTATTCGTCAAGCACTTTAACACTTTGAACGATGACATTAACAGCCTTAGTATCAATTCCAAGCTGATTTTTCAAGTTAAATTTTACGCTGTCTTGTACATTACGACTTACTTCTGAAATTTTCAATCCATAACCTACAATAATATAAACATCAACTGTAATCATATTATCTTCTGACTTGACAACTACACCACGTTTATAATTTGCACGGTTAAGAATTCCATCAAATCCATCACGAATTGCATTCTTTGATGCCATTCCAACAACTCCGTAGTTGGATGTAGCTGCGCTACCAACGACAGTTGCAATTACTCCGTTTGAAATATCAATCAAACCATCTTTTGTTTTGATTTTTACAGCCATATTTATCCTCCATATCATTGTTCTCGATATTATGAATCTATTTTATCATAGTAATCAAGTATTAAGGGAAAATCCTATTCATAAAAAATACTTTTTAGAGTTGCAATGATTTTTAAATTATGCTATCTTAATTGAGTATGAAAACACAAATAAAGGAGGTTTAGCAAATGGCAAAAGATTATTTAACTGGTAAAAAGACCACTTTTGGTAATACACGTTCACACGCATTGAATTCGTCACGTCGTACATGGAAGCCAAACCTTCAAAAAGTTCGCATTCTTGTTGATGGTAAACCAAAACGTGTTTGGGTTTCAACTAAGACTTTAAAGTCTGGTAAAGTTACTCGCGTATAATAAAAAAGCTGACGACTAATAATTGCCGCCAGTTTTTTTTATTTTAAATTAAAACCATTTTCTGTCTAATTATTATAGAAAATGGTTTTTTAAATTTTCTGAAATCGATTGATATCTTTCGACTGTATCACAGCAACAACGCCTTCATTGAAAGATAAATTGACTAAGTTATGTTGTACAAATTCATTTGAGCTAAAAGATATTGGGTATGAATTAAAGTAACTAGATAAATTATATTTTGCGCCATTAATATTTAAATTTTTTACTTCTGATAGGGTAACTATTCCAAAATATGTATAACCTGGCCGTCTTTTTATTGTATGATTACCAGGATTATAAAATTTAACTAGATTTTGCCGATCAATAATTTCTATTTTTTCAGCCCAAGCATTAAACTCAGGTTTAAGCATCATTAACATGTTCGTCATAAAGTGATCAAGTCGCCCGCCAGTAGCTCCTAAAAGTGTTAAAAAATTTATCTGATAATCTTCAAAAGCATATTTTAACATCAATTCAGTATCAGTTAAATCTTTTTCTGGTACCGAATAGCGCATGTCAGGAATATATTGTTCAATAATATTTAATTCATTTTTTTTAAGCGAATCAAAGTCGCCCACAGCTAAATCTGGTACTAATCCTAATTCCGCTAAAAGTATACTCCCTCGGTCAACACCAATTAGTAAGGAGTCTCTTTTTTTTGCCGCAAAAATTGGTTTTTTCATAAAGGCTGGCCACTGTGATTTAGGACCGCCTAATAATGCAACAGCCTTCATTTTAAGATCCTATCCAATTCGTTAATTTGCGCTACAACACTTTCTTGACAAAATAAATATGACCCCGCAACAAAAATCTCTGCCCCGGCTTCCTGGGCTAATTTTGCAGTTTGCCTATTTATTCCACCATCGACCTCAACTGGAATCTTGCTTGCTAACATAACTTTGGCTTGGCGAATTTTTTCACACGATTCAGCAATAAATTTCTGCCCGCCAAAGCCGGGATAAACTGTCATAATTAATAATTGATCAATTTTTGGTATAAAGGGGGGTAAAACCGTTAAAGGGGTATCAGGATTAAGTACAAGACCGACTCTAACTTGATGTTGCTTTAAGTAGTCAATCCATTTATTCAATTCAGCAGTATCCATTGCTTCATAATGCAACAACATTAAATCAGCCCCCGCTTTAACAAAAGCTGGAACCATTATTTCTGGTTTATTACTCATTAAGTGTACTTCAGCTTCAAGCTTAGGAAAAGTCTTCTTAAAATCACTTACTACTTGTGGTCCAAAAGATAGATTAGGAACAAAATGTCCATCCATAATATCAATATGGAATCTTTTGATTCCTGCTTGAGCTGCTACTTGAATATCATTTTTTAAATCTAGATTATTAATATTTAAAATTGAAGGTGCTATCATCATTTTTTCTTTCTTCTTACTTTAAGTATTCTGGAAGCCGCCCATGTTCAATTTCTGTTCTCATAAGCAAGTAATTATCATAGCGACTTTGCTTTATTTGTTTTTTTTCAATTAAATTTTTAACTTCGCACTTAGGCTCTTTAAGGTGTTGACAACCACGAAATTTACAACTACCACTCACTCGTTTAAATTCGACAAAGTAATTACACAACTCGTTTATTTTAATTGGTGTAAAGTCAATTGCAGAAAAGCCGGGCGTATCAGCTAAATATCCATGACCTATGCGGAAAAGTTGGACCATTCTTGTTGTATGCTTGCCTCGATTTAAACTAGAAGATATGGCCGCCGTTTTTTGCTTTAAGCTCTTTTTAAGATGATTAATTAATGTCGACTTTCCTGCCCCCGATTGCCCAGCCAGGGTCCAAATCTGGTTGGGCTTAATAATAGTAGCCAAATTTTGCGCAAAATCTTCCCAATTATAAATAACTTGATAACCAAGTTGGGTATAATAATTGAGATTTTGCTTAATTTCAGTCAATTGTGGTGCACTAACTAAATCAGTCTTAGAAAGATAAATACTAACTGCAACCTTTTGCCAAGAAAAAAATGTTAAATAGCGATCAAGTAATTGCAAAGAAAATTCGGGTTCCACAGCAGAAATAACCAATAAAACTTGATCAACATTTGCGACTGCAGGTCGTCCGATTAAATTTGTTCGCGCATAAACTTCAACTAAATAATTCATTCCATGTTCATCAAGTTGTATTTTTACTCGATCACCTACGGTCGGCTTTTGTTTATTTTTACGAAAAATTCCGCGCGCTCTTGTACGCTCAATCCCGTTGCTTGTTTGAACATCATAAAATCCTGCAATTGAACTGACAATAATTCCTTCTACCTGCTTATTCATTTATGAACCTTTTCATTTAAAATCGTTTGTCCATCACGAACAACCTTTAATATACCCGAATTATTTTTTAGTACAAAAGGTATTGAAAAATTGACATCTCGTTTAATATACAAATCACGATAAATATTTTTTACGGAGTGACTATCATCACTTATATATATTTGAACATGGTTTTGCTTGCTATCAGTAGCTCCCTCATTGTTTTCATAATTGACAGTGAAAGTCTTGATAACCGTAAAGTCTTGTTCCTTTTTGGGGCCTTCAGAAACACTAACGATAACAGTACTACCACGTTGAACTGCTGTTCCAGCGGAAGGACTCATAGAAATAATCATACCTTTTTTGACCTTATTTGAATAAGTTGGACTAACTTGCAAAATCAAATTATGCCTATGTGCATATATCTGCGCACTCTTCAAAGAATATGTACTTAAATCAGGTAATTTAACCAGATTATGATCAATATGATCATTTCGACCTTTAGAAACACTAAGTGTAATCGTTGTTTGGGCCGGCTTAACCTCTACATCTGCTGCAATACTTTGAGAAATAACATTCTCTGGCGCAATACTATTTGAAAATTGATTTGCTCGTAGAACTTGAAAACCCATGCTTTCAAGTTTATTTACTGCCACTTGATAATTTTCACCTGTTACATCGGGAACACGAATCATTTTTGCACCATCAGAAACATAGAGATTAACATAGCGCCCTTGCTTAATATTTTTTCCAGCAGGTGGTGAGGTTTTAATAATCTTACCTTCTTCAACGCTATTAGAATTTTTATGCTTTATGCTACCTATTTTTAATCCTAAATTCTCCAGACGACTACGTGCCCTACTTTCAGTTAAATTCGTTACATTAGGAACACGAACTTCATTATTGTTCCTACCAAAAAGCACAAAAAACATTAAACCAACTACTGTTATGGCTGCTAATCCAACAAAAATCCACCACCATTTATATTTACGCAAATTCTGAAAAAAAATAGGACTTTTCTTTTGCTTACCTTTAGCTATACTTTTTTTTGCTTGTTCTGTTGTCGCATTCGTTCTATTCGCTTTAAAGTTTGGTAATACAATTGTTTCATCATTATTTAAACCATTACTAGCTGAAAATGGGGGTTCATTTGCCCGCTGTTTTTCTAAACTTGTATCTAAATCAACTTGCATTTCATAAGCTGACGCGTATCTAAGACGTGGATCCTTAGCTGTTGCCCTTAAAACCACATTTTCTAAAGACTGCGGCACTTTTTCATCTTTTTCTTTAATTGAAGGAATCGGCTCTTGAGCATGTTTTAATGCAATAGCAACGGCCGAGTCACCATTAAAGGGCACTGAACCTGTAATTAATTCATAAAGAATTATGCCTAAAGAATAAATATCGGATTGCTTAGTAACTAAGCCACCTCGAGTTTGCTCGGGTGACATATAGTGAACAGAACCAACAGCTGAGTTAGTTTGTGTAACAGAATTTTGATTTAAGGCAACGGCAATGCCAAAATCAGCAATCTTAATATTGCCTCTTTTATCCATTAAAATATTTTGTGGTTTTAAATCACGATGGATCACATTATGTTTATGAGCTAGTGTCATTGCACTTAAAATTTGATCCATTATACGGATCACATCATGTAAATCAAGAGGCGTATTTTTTCTAATATAATCTTTTAAATCTGGTCCATCAACATATTCCATGACCATGTATGGTAAGCCATAGTCCGTGCCTACATCTAAAACCATAACGATATTGGGATGACTAAGTTCACTAGTAGCTAACGCTTCACGCTGAAAACGAGCTAAAATTTGCGGTTCTTTTTGTAAATCCATGCGTAGAATCTTAACAGCAACTTTTCGTTGTAAAATAATATCCTCAGCCAGATATACATTAGACATTCCGCCTTCGCCTAGAGTATCTATAATACGATAACGATCACCTAGCAAATAGCCCCTATTTATCATTATTTTTCACCGCCTTCATCCAAAATTAGGCAAACAGTGATATTATCTCCCCCACCTAAGCGATTTGCTTCATCAATTAATTTTTGACACCGCTCTTTAAGGGACAAGTCTTTAGTTGCTAAAACTTGTTGGATTTGCGGATCACTCAAGGAATTAGTTAAACCGTCGGTACATAATAAAATAAGATCATGCTTTTTTAAATTGATTTGACAAAATTCTGGATCAATTGTGCTAGAAACACCTAATGATTGCGTAATAATATTTTTTTGCGGATGGTTTTTCGCCTGCTGCTTAGTAATTTGTCCCATTTTTACTAACTCATTAACGAGGGAGTGATCTTCTACTAATTGAGTAAATTTACCTTCCGTGTAACCATATGCACGTGAATCACCTAAATGTGCAATTATTGCTTCAGTGTTAAAGACAATTGCTAAAACAATCGTAGTACCCATACCATTAAGATCTGGAAATCGATCTGCAGTATGTAAGATTGTATCATTTTCTACTTTAAGCTGAACATCTAGCCACTTATGGGCACTAGAGCAATCATTAAAGTCAGTCATACTGAAGCTATGCCCTAAATGGCTTACAGCCATTGTTGAAGCAACATCCCCACCTTGATGACCACCCATTCCATCACAAACAATGGCCATTACTGCATTATTCTTATTTTTAAAAACCTGTACAAAATCTTGATTACTTTTTCGTATTTTTCCAATACTCGAAGCAAAAGCTGTTCTTATCAAAACGTTAACCTCGTACTACAAATTTAGAAATGAAAAATCCATCGCTACCATAACTATCTGGCAAAATTTTTAGCATCCCATTAGGTGCTTGCATTTTAGCTGCTTTAAATGGTTTTAATTCAAATTCCGGATGTTTTTTAAGAAAAATTTTTACCACATCTTCATCTTCTTCTTGTGTAATTGTACAAGTAGAATATACTAATTCGCCACCACTTCTTAGCAATGAACACACATGATCCAGTATTTGCAATTGGATTTTTTGCAAGTCAGTTAAATCAGTCAACTTCTTATTATAACGAATTTCCGGCTTGCGGCGAATTAAACCTAATCCTGAACATGGTGCATCAACTAAAACTTTATCAAATTTACCGGCTGCAAAAGTTTGATCAGCATTTCTAGCATCTAGAGCCTTAGTTGTTACTCGCTTACTGACTTTCATCCTTTGACAATTTTGTTCAACTAAATGCAATTTATTTTCATGAATATCTAACGCAATAACATTCCCCTGTGGAATATTTTCTGCTATTTGCACTGTTTTTCCACCAGGAGCACTACAAGCGTCTAATACTTGCTCATTACCAACAAAATCAAAAGCTTGTACTGCTAAACTAGCTGCCTCATCTTGAATAGTTATTTCACCATTTTTAAATAAACTAGTTTTACTAATTCCACCATGACTTACAATTAATTCATTCAAATTTAATATCGATTCTTGTGGATTAAAACCCAATTGATTCATCTCTGAAATCACATTAGCCAAATTAGTAGTTTGCGAAACACGGACTATATTTTTAGCAGGTTCATTAATGCTAGAAAGAATACTCGCTGTACGTTCTGCTCCCCAATGTTTTAACAAATATTCAACTAACCATTCAGGTACGCTCTCTTTTACACTTAAATAAAATGGCAAATTATCTATAGTAGGTAAAATTGGCTGACGACGAATTAAAGCACGCAAAACACCATTAACTATTCTAAAACCGTTAGAATTAACTTTGCCAAATTGCTTAGCTAATTTATTTGCTTCATTTAAAACCGCCCGATTTGGTACCTTATCCATAAAGATAATCTGATAAGCAGACATCAATAATAGCGGTCTTAAATAAATTTCTTTTAACTTAGTTTTTATTAAATCGTGTAATTGATATTCTAAATAAATTTTATATTGAATAGTACCATAAACTATACGCGTAGCAAAATTTGAATCATTCGCAGATAAATGTGCTTTTTGCAACTCATTATTCAAACTAATATTTGAATATGAATCCTTCTCTAAAACACGAATCAATGTATCTAAGGCAACTGCACGGGCACTTCTATTCGTCAATAATCTTTTCTCCCACTTTAAATTTATCACCTTGACCATTTAAAAAGTTCTTGATGGGCATTCTTTTCTTGCCTGCAGGCTGTACCTCTGTCAAATCTAACACACTTCCACTCGCCATAGTAATAGCAAAGCGACCTTTGTTATTAGCTAAACTTCCTGCTGGTAAAACTGATTTTTCTGAGCTAACTCGTGCTTGCCAAACTTTAAAGCGCTTGCCATTTACCTTTAAGTACGCTCCAGGATTGGGATTAAGACCACGAATTAAATTATTTGCTTCTTGTGCAGTCATATTGAGCTTAATTTGCTCTTGTTCCTTCCTAATATTAGGTGAAAAAGTAACCCCAGCAGAGTCTTGTGGCGCTTTTATATTCGGATGAGCAATGATTTGAGGTAAAGTTTTAAGTAATAAATCACGCCCAACAATTGCTAATTTATTAAAAACTGTACCCGCAGTATCTGTAGCAGCTATTTTTATTGCTTCTTGCGCATAGATGTCGCCGGCATCCATTTCTTTTACCATTTCCATAATGGTTACACCAGTTTCAGTATCACCATTAATTATTGAATATTGAATTGGTGCTCCTCCGCGATATTTAGGTAAAAGTGAGCCATGAACATTAACAGCTGCTATTTTTACTGAATTTAAAAATTTACTTGGTAAAAATTGACCATAAGCTGCAGTTATAATTAAATCAGCATGTAAATTAATTAAAGCTTCTAATTCTTGTGACTTTGGTAATTTAATTGGTTGAAAAATAGGTAAATTAAGCTCTTCGGCTACTATTTTTACTGGCGTTTTTTTAAGGCTTTGTTTACGACCAACTTTTTTATCAGGTTGAGTTACCACAGCCTTAATTTCATAACCGTTTTCAACCAGGCCTTTCAAAATTGGCACTCCAAAATTAGGCGTACCCATAAAAATTACAGATGTCATTTACATATCCCCTTTATATAATGTGTTCAGGCTCGTTATCAATATATATATTTAAACCATATTTTTTTATTTTTTGTGCAGAATCTTGAATTTGATGTAACAACTGATTTAAATTAGCCTCTTTTTTATATTTTACCAGTATTTGATAATAATACTGATTTTTTAGACGTGAAACTGCACTGGGCGCAGGTCCTAAAATAATAGTAGTGCGTTGCAGACGTTGTTGCAACCAATTTTTTATTTTAAATGCTTCTCTAGCAACATTTTGTTCATTCTTAGCAGCTATAGAAATTAATACTGTATAAAAGTAGGGTGAATAATTTCCTGCATGTCGCATACGCATTTCATACGCATAAAAACGTTCATAATCTTGAGTCTGAGCAAATTTTATTGCATAGTGATCAGGATTAAAAGTTTGAATAATAACTTCGCCCTTTTTCTCTGCCCGACCTGCCCGACCTGCAACTTGTGTCAACAATTCAAACGTCCGTTCAGACGCATTATAGTCAGGTAACCAAAGTCCTGTATCAGCATTAATGACACCCACTAAAGTGACATTGGGAAAATCTAGTCCCTTGGCAATCATTTGTGTACCCAATAAAATATCAGCTTCATGATGACCAAATGAATCAAGAATTTTTTTAAATGCACCTTTACGTCTAGTTGTATCAACATCCATGCGCAACATTCGAGCAGCAGGTAAAAGCGTTTCTAACTCCTGCATAACTTTTTGCGTTCCTGTACCTAAAAAACGAATCTTTAAACTCTGACAATTAAGACATTTTTGCGGAATTGCGGTTGCATAGCCACAATAATGACACTGCATTTTCGCGGTATCCTTGTGCATAGTTAGAGAAAGATCACAGTTAGGACATTTCATAACATAACCGCAATCTCTACAGAGCATAAAACTTGAATAACCTCGACGATTAAGCAATAAAATAACTTGTTCTTTTTTAGCGATTCTAGTTTTTATTGCCTCAAGCAATTGAGCGGATAAATCTAGTTGATCTCCAATAAAGTTAGTTTGCTTCAAATCAATAATCTTAACTTTAGGTAAGCTCTTTTTGTTAGCCCTTTCTGGTAATTTTAAAAGCTGATAAACTCCCTTTTGAGCACGTGCTCGACTAACTAATGAAGGAGTTGCACTACCCAATATCAGAGGACAAGAATTATAATTACTGCGCCAAATAGCAACATCTCGTGCATGGTAACGCGGAGTATCTTCTTGCTTATATGAAGACTCGTGTTCTTCGTCAATAACAATCAACCCAATATTTTTTAATGGTGCAAAAATGGCACTGCGTGCTCCGACAACCACGTGCACCTCACCGCGGCGAATCCTACGCCATTCATCATAAAGTTCACCTTCTGACAATCCACTATGTAAGACAGCAATTTGCTGTCCAAAGCGTTGCTTTACCTGGGCTACCATCTGTGGCGTTAGTGAAATTTCCGGAACTAACATCAGCGCATTTTTGTCATTTGTTAACGCTTGGCTAATTGCATTTAAATATACTTCAGTTTTCCCACTACCAGTTACACCTTCTAATAAAAAGGTTTGTGCAGTTTGATTATCAATTGCACGGTTTATTTTGGCCAGCGCCTCATCTTGTGCTGGAGTCAGTTTGATACTTTGCTGTGATTTTGAAGTGGTAACATCAATTAGCGGATCACGGTATACCTCAGTAAGTTCTTTTTTTAACCACCCTTTTTTTACAGCAGAAGTCAAAGTAGCTATTTTAACTCCAGAATTCTGTTCTAAATCTACTTGCCTTTGTGGAAATTTGGTGAAATTTTTAATAATATATATTAAAAGCTGCTTTTGCTTTTGGGCATTTTGCCTAAGCGTTTCATAAATTTTGATATATTCATTTTTACTTAGTAAAAGTGAATAGTTATTCTGCATTTTAACTTGGGCGCGATTTTCGACTAAATACTCAATTTTGGCATCATGATGTCGCAGTAATTTATGGATAAAAGAAACTTCCTTAGCATCATCTACTTTAGTTAAATCAATTAATCCCCTTTTAAAAAGCGGCATTCTTTTAGCTTTATCTGAAATTGGCGTTAAGATTTTACGATAATTTGCTCGCATCACCCGAGGGAGCATTGCTTTTAAAATAGAAATTCGATAAGAAAAATTTTCATTTGCTAGTGTTTTAGATAAATCAACTAATTCAGTAGTTAGTGGTGGTTGTTCATCTACTACTAAAAGAAGGTCCTTAAGTTTCCCTTGAAACTTGCTTGTCTGACTTAACCCAACGACAAATCCTTGCAATTTGCGTGAACCAAAAGGGACGAATACTCGAGAACCTACTGCAACTTCTTTGAGCTCATTAGGAATATGATATTCAAAAATACGATCTGTCTGTTTAGCTGCTATGTCAACGATTATTTGCGCAATCATTATAACAATCACCTTCAAAAATGGCCTCCATCTCTTTATAGATGGAGGCCATAAAATTTTTAACTAACTATTAGTTAACCTTGTGATTTAGAATCAACGGTAACCTTACCAGCTTCAATCTCTTCAAGGGCTCTACCAACGGGTTTTAATGCTTTGTAATTTTTAAGCGCTTCTGGTTCACCCGCTTCTAATTCATGTGCTCGCTTGGCAGCTAGCACAGATAATGAATAGCGTGAATCTACACGATCTAATAATTTATCGATTGATGGATATGTAACTCTCATCTTAATCCTCCCTGACCATTTTACGATATGTGTCAATAACTCGCTTTACACTAACATGCTCAGCATCAACAATTGCCTTAATATGATCTACAGCGTTGGCAACTGTATCATTAACAACGGCATAATCATAATCTTGCATGACTAATATTTCTTGACGTGCTTGATTAATTCGTCCTAGAATCACATCTTCTGACTCAGTGCCACGATTTTCCAGGCGTAAATGCAATGTATGTAAATCTGGCGGCGTCAAAAAGATAAATACACCATCGGGCATTTTTTCTCTAACAGTTTTTGCGCCATTAACATCAATTTCAAGTAAAACATCTTTACCTTCATCTAACATCTTTTTAACTGGCGCAAATGGTGTTCCGTAATAATTATTTACATATTTATTATATTCTAAAAGTTCACCCTGCTTAATAGCTTCCCCAAACTTCTCTTCGCTAACAAAATAATAATCTTGCCCGTCAACTTCACCTGGTCTCGGCTTTCTAGTTGTCATCGAAACTGAATATTCAAACGGAAAAACTTTATTTTCAACGATTGCACTTTTAACGGTTCCTTTTCCAACTCCAGAAGGTCCCGAAAGGACAAGTAACAAACCTTTTTCTGTCATGCCATACTCCCCTATAAAAAGCTATTATATCTAGTTTGCACTAAAAGAAGGATATTTTCAAGTTAAGATGTTTTTTAATTTTATGAATTAAAGACTTGTTTTTTTAAACAAATGTTCTTATAATAAATATATCAAACAAATGTTCGCATAGATGATGAGAGGAGCAAAAATGAAGAATTCACTAAAAAAAATTTATCATTACTTATTTGATTACGATAATAACAAGCCCGATGGTACGAATCAGTATAGCAGTGAGATTTTAACTTTACTTACAATGGCCATGCATAATCAAAAATATGTATTAGTGACTTTTCAAGATGGACAAAGTGAAATCGGACAAGTAAACCAGCAACTTTCAGCTCAAAAATTTATTTTGCGTTCAACTAATCAAAAACTCTTACACATTGTTAACATTAATTACCTTCTAAGAGTTGATCTGGCCTAAATAATTCTTTAACTAAAAATACGGATTGATGTCCGTATTTTTAGTTAATTCTATTTTTTCAAATAAACATTTTTACTTTTTATTTCAAATCCTGCCGCTAAATATGCCTTGATGGCGGGAATATTATTAACATCTACATCAAGTACAAATTCTTTTACGCCTTTTTTTCTCAAGTGGCACATCATTTCTTTAATAAAAAATGTACCAAAACCTCGATTGCAATACTTGTGCGCAATAAATAAGCCAAAAAAATAAGCATACTTACTAATATCAGCTGCACAATAACCTATAATTTGATTATGATACAGTAAAACAAAACTAAATTGATTTAGATTTCGTAATCCCTGAGTAAGGTAATTAAGTGACATTGTTAAATCATTTTCAAAGGCTGCACTGTGCAATACTGCAGTTTCTTTAACTTTATCCTTTGTTAACAAACATAGGCTTAAATCTTGCTTTAATCGACTATCACTTGCATTAGCAAGCGGATTTTGGGTCCGCATATTATATTCTTCATCCACTATTTTTAATTTTGTTTTACCTAAAAATTGGGGATGCTCATCTAAAAATCTTTGCTCAGATGCATAATTAAAATTACTGTAGCCGTATTTATTCAAAATTATTTTAGCCCGGTTAATCAAAGCCGTAGCTATTTTTCTTTGTCGAAATTTTGGCAAAACATATATATATAAATCAATTTCTTCATCCGGTTTATCATCTGCATAAATCATCAGAAAGCCTACCAGCAAATCGTTTTGATAGGCCAAAATAAAAGCAGGCATGTCTGAAAAATAATTGTATTCGTTACTTAAATACGGATCTGAATATGTATGATCATGAGTATGAATTTCATTCATTAATGTTTTAACCTGTTTAATTTCTTCATTCGCTAAAACTTTTTTCGCAATAATTTCCATAATTAATTCCGCTCTTTAAAACTTTTCAGCAAATCTTTTGCATTTTGCTTGGCAGCCTGAGTTACATTACTCCCAGCCATCATTTCAGCGATTGCAGTTACTGTTTCCTCTTGAGTAAGTGGCCCAATTTGGGTATAAGTTGCCCCGTCTTTTACTTCTTTGGCCACTAAGTATTTTTGATCACTGGCCGCTGCCACCTGAGGAGAATGAGTTATTGCAATAACCTGTTTATTTTTCCCAATTGAGTGTAATTTTTTCCCAATTGCGGCTGATACTCGGCCTGAAACTCCCGTATCGACTTCATCAAAAATCATGGTTCCGACTGGCTCTACCTGACTAAAAATTGATTTTAGCGCTAAAATCAAACGTGACTGTTCACCCCCAGAAACAATTTTAACTAATGGCATTAATTCTTCACCTGGATTAGGCGAGATTAAAAACACAACTGCATCAGTTCCTGTACTAGTGAATGTTTTAGTGGTTTTCAAGTCTATTACAAATCTAGCCTTGGCCATATAAAGATCTGCCAATTCGTGTTTAATCTTTTCTTCAAGTACATTTACAACTTTTTCTCTTAATTGATGTAATTCAGTAGCTTCTTTGGTTAATTTACGTTCAATCTCTATTACCTGTTGTTCTAGGTGATTTTCATCTAAACCACCTGTTTCAAATTGATTTAGTTCTTTTTGCACTTTTTTATAAAAAGCAAACACATTAGTCAAACTAGGACCATATTTTTTCTTTAGCGAATTTAGTAAGTCTATCCGGTTAGATACATATTGATATCTTTCTGCGTCAAAATCTAGTCCATCAAGAACATTGGAAAGCTCACTTCTTGCATCACTTAAAGCAAAAACTCCATCATCAATAGTTTTAGCAATATCTTTAAATTTAGCCCCGTATTCAGTTAATTCTTGCGCTGCATTCTGAGCATTTCCTAATAATTCTTCAATTCCATGTTCGTCATCATCAAATAATTGGATTAAATAATTGGCAGTATCAACTATTTTCTGATAATTATTCAGTTCATTATATTCTTCTTCTAATTGCTCGTCTTCATTTGGATCAGTTAAGTTTGCGGCCCTTAACTCCTCATTTTGAAAAGATAATATATCTTGCTTTTGTGCCAATTCTTGAGCATCATTACGTAAATGATTTAAGCGCGTAGTCAATTTTTGCCATGTTTTAAAATCAATTTGGTATTGAGCTAATTTTTCTTTAAAATCTGCGGAAGCATAATCATCCACTAAATCTATTTGGCGATCTTGATTCATTAAAATTTGTTGATCATTTTGACCATGAATATCTACTAAATAATTACCTAATTCACGTAAAACGTTAATTGTAGTCAATTGCCCATTTATCCGAACAACATTGCGCCCTTTAACAGCCAATTCACGACTAATAATTAGTTGTCCTTCTGAATCTGGCAACCCGTACTTATCACAGATTTGCGCAATTTGCCTAGATTGACCAACTTCAAATAGCCCCGTAATCACTGCCTTAGTTTCGCCACTACGCACCATCTCTTTTTGACTACGACCACCCATTAGTAGTGAAACTGCATCAATAATAATCGATTTTCCAGCACCCGTTTCACCAATTAAAGCTGTCATATTTTCTTGAAAGCGAACCTTTAAAGCCTTAATAATGGCAAAGTTTTTAATATCCAGTTCAACTAACATGCTTTTTCTCCTAAAGTCCTTTTACTGCTCGTTCAACAATCTCTGCGGGCGTATTTGGCCAAATTAATTTACCGCCATCTCTTTCATTTTTTTGTAAATGAATTAAAAACTCTATGTTTCCCTTTCCCCCTTTAATCGGTGAATAGTCAACTGCTAACACATTAAAGCCAATTGCTAAAGCTTGCTCAATCGTATGCTTTATTACCGCACAATGAACGTGATTATCATTTACTATACCATGCTTACCAACGTTTTCTGGACCAGCTTCAAATTGTGGCTTAATTAAGCAAACTGCCTCACACTGATCTTTTAAAATTTGATACATAGGTGGCATAATTAAATCAAGAGATATAAAAGATACATCGGTCATAGCAAAGTCAGGCAAACCCTTAGTAAAGTCTTCTGGTTTACTATAGCGAAAATTTTGTTTTTCCATAACTTCTACACGCAAGTCATCACGTAATTGCCAGGCTAACTGGTTATAACCAACATCAAGAGCATAGACTAATTTCGCCCTATTTTGTAATGCCACATCAGTAAAGCCGCCAGTTGAAGCACCAATATCTAGACAAATCTTATCGGTCAAATCAATATTGAAAACTTTTAAAGCTTTTTCTAACTTTAAACCACCGCGTGAGACATATTTTTTTCCTGAATCTTTAATAAAAAATTGCTCATCACTGGGAAAACTTGTACCACTTTTATCAATTCGTTGATGATTATGATCGCAAACCAGTCCGGCCATAATTGCACGTTGTGCTTGCGTTCGTGAATTAAATAATCCTTGTTTAGCTAGTAAAATATCTGCTCTTTCTTTTGTCATTTATAGTACCTTTTGATACAAATCAAGAAATCCTACTAAAACTGAATCATCGAAATTTGCTAAATTAGACTTTGCCCGTTTAATTAGTTCTTTCAATTCTTGACGACTTTTTTCAGCTCCAAGTAAAGTTAAAGTATTATTTTTACCACTTGCTTGGTCTTTATGAGTTGCTTTTCCAGCTTCTTGGGTTGTCTCAACAATATCAACTAAATCATCATAAATTTGATATGCACGACCAAAATCTTTGGCAAAAGCAACAAGTTGTTTACTACTTTGACTACTTGCCTTACCATGAATTGTTGCCATTTCAACACTTGCTTGTATTAGGCAACCTGTCTTTTGCCACTCCATTTTATCAATGAAATTAGCATCATTAGCAACACTTTTGTCATTTGTTGAATCAATGTCTAGATATTGGCCACCAACCATGCCATTTGCACCAATTGCAGCGGTAATAATTTTAACCAACTTTGGCTCATTACTGCCTTCAACAATCCACTGAATCCCCATCGGAAGTAATGCATCTCCAGCCAAAATAGCTTCAGCTTCGCCCCATCTTTTATGACTAGTTAGTTCTCCTCTACGGTAGTCATCATTATCCATTGCCGGCAAATCATCATGAATTAGCGAGTATGTATGGATTAGTTCTATTCCACAAGCAATTCTAACTTCTTTTTCAGAAATCTCTTTATTCAATGCCGAATAAGTTGCTAAAAACAATAAGGGTCGTAATCTTTTACCTCCTGCCATTACTGAGTAAGCCATAATCTCGCTTAATTTTGCATTATTTACTTCTAATTTTAAGTGACTAGCTAAATAATTATCAATTATTGGTGTCCATTTTATTTTAAAATCATTAAAAGTCATTTTTTATTCTTCCGGTGCAGCACTACTATTAGGATCAATTTTATGTTCTGAACCGTCGCTTTCAATTAGCTTAGCGACAGTTTGCTCGGCAGCGGTCAGTTTTTGATTTAAATCTCGACTTAACTTAACACCGGTTTGAAACTCATTTAAAGCATCCTCTAGGGCCACATTGCCATTTTCCAAATTAGCTACAATTTGCTGTAATTTAGCTAATTCTTCTTCAAAATTATTTTTCTTCGTTACCATTCTTAATTCTCCTTGTAGATTTTATAACTGCTACTGCTTTACCGTCTTTGAAATTAAGGTTGACTTTATTATTTGGCTTAAGCTGCGTAACTGAACTGATTGTCTGCTTTTGCTCATTAACTACATAAACATAACCGCGATCAAGAGTTTTAAGTGGGCTATAATCATCTAATTGTTGCCCAATTTTAGCTAAACCATGTCTTTTTTCCTGTAAAATATTTTTTACATTAGTATCCAATTTTTGTCGATAAAAACTGGCCCTTTCTTCGTATTGTTTTACTCTATCTTTAGGGCTCTTAGCTAATAATTGTTGCCTTGTTAATTGATACTTTTGTTGCGCAAGCTCTAAGAGTCGCACCATGTTCCGCCTAAGTTGCTCTTTTAAAAAATCCAAAGTCTGAGCTTGTTCATCATAAAGTCGTGTGGGTTCACGCATAATAACCGAATTATCAATCCGCTTTAAAGCTTCTTGGCGGGCATGAATAATATTTTGCATACTGGCAAGCATACTACTTTGGAGTTGATGAATATTAGCTAATTCATTGGTCAAATTAGGAGTGGCATATTCTGCCGCCGCTGTTGGCGTTGCCGCCCGAACATCAGCTACTAAATCACATAATGTAGTATCAGTTTCATGACCTACAGAAGAAATTACTGGCACTGGCATCTCATATATTTGCCGAACAACTAGTTCTTCATTAAACGGCCATAAATCTTCAAGTGAGCCCCCACCACGACCAATAATCATTACATCATATTTATCTTTAATAGCCATTATTTGTTTCATTGCATTAACTAATGAGTCAGCCGCTTGATCTCCTTGAACTTGGGCTGGAAATAAGTCAACTTGTGCATGCGGAAAGCGGCGATTAACCGTAACCAATATATCATGAATTACAGCTCCAGATGCACTAGTAACAACCGCTATTCGATCAGGAAAATGTGGTAAAGGTTGCTTGTGTTCTTGGTTAAATAATCCCTCTTGCGCTAATTTATGTTGAAGCTGTTGCAATTGCTCATATAAGGCACCTAAGCCTGCCGGTTCCATTGTTTCGGCATAAAATTGATAAGTTCCCTGTGGCCCATAAACGCTAACATAGCCAGTAATATAAACTTTCATCCCCTCTTCAGGCTTAAAGTTAACTTTGTCAAAATAGGTCCGAAACATGACAACATTTAGTTTAGACTTCTCATCTTTTAATGAAAAGTATTGGTGTGAATTACGTCGATACCTAAAATTAGATAGTTCACCTTGTAAAAAAACTTTATGTAAATACGGATCATTTTTAAATTTTTGCGTAATATAATAATTTAAATCAGTTACGGAAAGATACTTATCATCTACCATTTTTTCTCCTTGCTAATTTCACTACTTGTTCCATTAGTGATTCAACTGTAAGTGGGCCAATCCCACCAGGTACAGGGGTAATATAACTAACTTTAGGTGCTACATTTTGGAAATCAACGTCACCAACTATCTGATTGCCAATACGATTAATCCCTACATCAATCACTATTGCATTGTCCTTAACCATTTTTTCCGTTATTAGTCCCAGTTGTCCAGCTGCAGACACCAATATATCAGCTTCTTTAGTGTATTTAGTGAGATTATTGGTTTTCGTATGCAAAACAGAAACTGTCGCATCTTGCTCTAGCATCAATGCTGCTAGTGGTTTGCCAACAATGCTACTACGCCCAATGATTACTACATGCTTACCACTAGGGTCAATCTGATAGTGCTTTAATAAAGCCAAAATACCATGAGCAGTTGCTGGTTCAACAAAATGATTACCTTGCCACAAACGGCCCACATTACTTGGTGTTAAACAATCTACATCCTTTTCCGGATCAATTAAAGAGAGAGCTTCATTTAAGTTAATCTGGCTTGGAACCGGCAACTGAATCATAATTCCATTAACCTGACTTTCAGAGTTTAATCTAGCAATCAAGCTCAATAGCTCGGCTTGACTAGTAGCAGAATCTAATTGAAAAATTTTTTGTTTAATTCCAATTTTAGTAGCTAGCTTTTTTTTACTTTTAAGATAAATTTTACTGCTAATATCATCACCAATATTAATTACGGTAAAAAAAGGTTGAACACCTTGCTTTTTTAATTCATCTACTTGCTTTTTAAGTTTAGTTGCCCGAATATTTGCTAGCTTTTGCCCATCTAAAAGTTGTGCCATCCATAATTCCTTTTCTACTAAAAATAGCCGGCTATTCAGCCGACTACTAGTTATTTTTTAATAAAATTCGCCAAAATACCATTAATAAAAGGCTTATTTTTGGGATCGGCAAATTCATCACATAAGTTTAAAGCCTCATTAATTGCTGCCTTAGGCTCTATGTCCATACTGTACTTAATCTCATATAAAGCAACTTCTAAAATAGCAAGTAAAATCTGACTAATTCGATCGATTCGCCAGTTTTCTTTTAAACAACTGGCAAGATTAGCTTTAATTTCCTCCCGCTTTTCAATCACGCCTTCAATAATATTTTTTGAATAAGCAGAAAGTTCCTTTAGATTAAGTGTAGCAACCGTTTTAGCTTCAACTTCAGAAGCAGTATACGTTGGTTCTTGGTTTGCCAAATACACTGCTTGCATTGCTACTCTACGACTCTGGTGTTGATTCATTTTTACTCTTTTCATCAATGTCAGAAAATAGCTGAGAGGTTCCCCTATTATCCTGCTGCTCTTCTGGGTCATCCGGAAATACTAAGCCCGTCACGTGAACATTAATTTCTTTCAAAACCAAGTCAGTCATTTGTAGGACTTGCTGTCTTAAAGATTTTTGCAAATCCATTGCAACTTTAGGCACATAACTGCCAGCTTCAAAACTTACATAAACGTCGGCAATCAAATTGTGATCATCGTCAAGCTTGATTGCAATTCCTTTACCTCGATTTTCTCGTCCCAAAACGCGATTGATTCCAGATTTAACATTACCGTGCATTGCGGCAACTCCGTCAACTTTTTCGGCAGCAATGCCCATGATAACTTCAAGAACACTAGAATCTATTTCGATTTCTTCACCGTTATTTTTATCATCTAAGACAATCTTTGAACTATCTGCCATTTTATTTACCTCAAAAAACTACTTATTTGCACGAGATACGTAAGTACCATCTACAGTATTAATTATTAATGCATCGCCTTCATTAATAAAGAAAGGTACGTTAACTACTAGCCCAGTTTCCATAGTTGCAGGTTTACCACCACCAGAGGAAGTATCACCTTTAATATTTGGCTCAGTCTTAGCAACTATCAATTCAACTGTGTTTGGCAATTGGATTCCTAGAGTTTTACCTTCATGCATAATTACGCTAACATCCATATTTTCCTTCAGATACTTAGCTTCTTCTTCAACTTGTGAATTAGGAATAGCTAATTGATCATAGGTTGTCGTATCCATGAAAACATAGTTTGATCCATCATTGTATAAATATTGCATTGCTTTCGTTTGAATTTCTGCTGTGTCAACCTTAGCAGTAGAACGAAATGTATATTCTTGTACTGCACCAGTATTCAGACTCTTTAACTTTGATCTAACAAATGCACTACCCTTACCAGGCTTAACATGTTGAAACTCAACAATGCGCCATAAATCATTGTTATACTTAATGGTTAAACCATTTTTAAACTCATTAACTGAAATCATTGTCATATTAACTACCTCATCTCCATAATAATATCTTACCAATTCAGACATGATTTTACTATAAATAATATTTAAAAATATTATCTTTTATAAAGAAATTAACTCAGCTTTAGGCAAGGTTGATAGTGTTTCCGGACTTTGTCCATGAATTAAAATATCGTCCTCAATCCTTACGCCACCTTTTTGAGGTAAATAAATTCCTGGTTCAACCGTATGAACCATATTATTAACCAGTTCTTGCTTACCAAACGGTAAGGCCGGCTGACATAATTCATGAATTTCTAGTCCTATGCCGTGACCAATACCATGACCAAAGTATTGACCATATCCTTGTTCATTAATATAATCGCGCGCTGCTCGATCAACATCATTTCCATGATTACCGACAATAGCTGCTGCAATACCACGACGTTGTGCCTCATAAACAATGTTATAAATTTTACTTAATTCAGTATCAACTTTCCCTACAGCCATAGTGCGTGTAATATCAGCTGCATAGCCATGATAAAAGGCGCCAAAGTCAACTACTACCAAGTCACCTTCTTCAATTGCTTTATCACTTGCTACACCATGAGCCCAGGCTGATCGAACACCCGATGCAATAATCGTAGCAAAACTGGGGCCATCGCCACCATTTAACTTAAAAAGATAGTCAAGCTTAGCACCAATATTACGTTCAATTTCACCAGGTTTAATCATCGGTAAAATTTCATTAAAACTACTCATTGAGATATTAATTGCTTGACGCAAAGTGGCAATTTCTAAATCATCTTTAACATTGCGCACACGCTCAACTATTTCTTCTACAATTTGAAACTCAATTTGTGGATTTAACTTTTGCAAATTGGCAAATTCTACTGCAGAAACAAATTCACCTTCCACTAAGACCTTATGTAAATTGGCATGTTGTAACTGCCGACTAATTTCTTCATCCTGATTACCACGTTTCATGACAACTGACATTTCACCTGGTGCCTCAGCTTTAATTTGGTTATCAAAGCGGGAATCAGACAATAAAATCCGATCACCCTGATTAGTTACTATCAATTGCGCTTCTTCACCAGTAAAATTAGTTAAATAACGATAATTAGCTTGATTAAAAATCAAAAAGCCATCCGCACCTTGATCTGTAATCAACTTACCTACTTGGGCAATCCGCTTATTTAGAAGTGTTAATAAGTCATTTGTTTCATTCATTTCAGTATCTCCAAATTCGACCATAAAATTAGTACTAATTAGCACCAGCGTTAATTAATCAGTTCCAACTAAAAATATTATCTATAGTAAAGTCATAAATATAAAAAAGACGAGAAGCACATGCTTTTCGTCTTCTTATTAAGAACTAAATTACTTAGCTTCTTCTTCGACAGGAATAACAGAAACTTGTTTTCTGTACTTGTCTTTACGCTCAAATTTAACTACACCATTTACTAATGCAAATAAAGTGTCGTCTCCACCTTGACCAACATTCTTGCCTGGGTGAATCTTAGTACCACGTTGACGATAAATAATCGTTCCTGCGTGAATAGTTTGACCATCAGCAGCCTTGGCACCTAAACGGCGACCAGCTGAATCACGACCATTGGCAGTTGAACCTCCACCCTTGTGGTGGGCAAATAATTTAAGATTTAAAATATTCATAATCACTTCACCTCTAGCTTAATTCAATCTTTTCAACTTCAACCTTAGTATAAGGTTGACGATGACCATATTTTGAATGTGAGTGCTTCTTTGGTTTGTATTTGAAAGTTACAACTTTCTTCTCTTTACCATGTTTTTCAACTTTGGCAACAACTTTGGCACCCTTAACTAATGGTGTACCAACTTTAACGTCTTTACCATCAGAAACAAGAATTACCTCATCAAAGGTAACTTCCTTACCTTCTTCAATGTCAAGTTTTTCTACGAAAATACTGTCGCCTTCAGCAACTTTATATTGCTTACCGCCAGTCTTAATAATTGCGTACATTACTGCCCTCCAAAAAATACTTAGACTCGCCAATAAGGGTGCTTTTATAAATAAAAGTCTTCTTACCCCTATTTGTGCGGTTGCAGATGTGAAGGTCTCCACAAATACAACTACTGTATGATACTACTATTGGTAAGAATTAGCAAGATTAAAACAAGTTAGCAATCATGTTTAATTAAAATTACATTTGCCATTTTCCACCATGAACTTTAGCAATATTTTCTGTCACTATAAAAGCCTCTGGGTCAATTTCACGTGCTTTTGCTACTAACTGACCGTATTCATTAGTATCAACGATAATTACCAATTGTTGCTTATCTTTATCACTATAACCACCAATAACATTATAGACAGTTAATCCGTCATAATCGCGTTGTAACATATTTTTGATTTGCTCCAATTGTTGATTACTCATAATGCGAACTTGAAACTTCTTATCAAACCCAGTCTCAGTATAGTGCATAGTTAAGGTCGTTATAATTTGTGAAAAAGCAGCGAGTAAAAAGGCCTCAGTACCATCAACAAAAATATTTAAAAAAATAATTGACATATCAATTATCATTAAGGATATAGCTGGATCGATAAAAAAATATTTTTTAATAATTAGTGGCGGAATTGTAGTGCCACCTGATGAAGCATTTATGCGATAGAGCATCGAGACGCCAATTCCCATAAGCACACCACCATAGATTACTGCCAGCATATTATTGGAAGTTAGTTTTAAACTTGGGGTAATTTCCATTAAAATTGGTAAAAGCAGACTACCAATTGCCACTTTTTTTAATGTTTGTCGACCTAAAAAAATTGCCGCCATAATCAGCATTAATGAATTAATAATGAAAACTGTCAGTGAGCGATTGATTCCCCAAACTGCATCAACTAAGATTGCAATTCCAGTTGATCCTCCTGCCGCAACATTGATTGGCGCATAAAACAAATTAATTGCAACGGTAATTATTTCTAATCCTGACAAGAAGAAAAGCCAATACTGCCAAGTATGTCCATGTTTTTCTTTCCCCATCTCATCTTCCTTTCATAAAAAACTTTGATCTATATTGTACTCAAGACTGACCTGTTTATTCAATAAATATGCAAAAATACAAATAATTCTTAATTATTTGTATTTTTATTAAAAGCTTTAATTTGCTTTTTTATATTCAATTGTCTGATTGCCTTCATAAGCAGGTAAGCCCATTTCTGCTCGGTAGAGAGCACGTTCAAAAGCTTGATATCCTTTACTAGAACTAACTGCAAATTTAACATTATATTTGCTAGTAAATTCGCTGATATTCCATGTACTATCATGAGCAGCAAAAGCGGTAACAAGAATAACAATATCTAAATTTTTTATCTGCTGTTCAATTATTTTTTTCTTTCCCTGAAAGGCATCAATTGCTATGGGAATTCCATTATAGCGTTTGACGATTCCTTCAAGCAGTGCTTCATTTTGGTTATTGCCAATTGCAATGCCAACACGTTGATAATGTAAATTTAATGCCAATTTTGGCATTTCCGTAGCTTGATCTGCTTGTTTGACTTTTTTCTTTTTTAATTTAGTCATGGTGGCAGGCTGATCCAGTTCATAAATCCACCGAATTTCAATAGCTTCGGTAGGATTTTTCTTTAAACGGATATCGCCATCATACCAAGCTAGATCAACAATTGAACCATCAGTTAATGGGATATTTTTCTCTTCAAATTTGCTTTCATCAACAGATAAAGTAATGGATTTACCACGAATACGTAGCTTTTGCCCTTTAATATTATGACTGATAGTTAAATGACCGGAATTTCCTTGTATTACCGCATATTTAAATGTAGAAATTTGATCAACTTCCATTCGCGAAAGCTGACGAAAGCCTACGACCCTTAATATTTCTGCTTCGTAATTACGATTATCTTCTACTGGTAATGCTTCAACAATATCTCCACTTTTCAAATTTAAAGAATGGATTTGTGATTCTTTTAATGTAAAAACACATCGCTTACTGTCATTAATTAAGTCACAGCCTGACAGTAGTCGAACAACTACATAACGCTTACCTTTACGATAATCCACTTTAGGCATTATCTTTTTTTGTAGTGCTTGTTCAAAAACCTTTTTGTTGATAGTTTCTTTGGTTGTTTGCGAAGCTTTAACTGCCTGGCTTAGATCGATTAAAGTTTGACGCAACCCAGGTTCAAGCTTTGGCGTTAACAATATTTGCCGAATTGCCTTCAAAGTATTATTTTTTGCGTGATTATCACCTGGATTTTTAATTAAAGCTATTAACCCCCTCAAAAAGAGGTTTACTTGTTTATAGTCAACCTGAGTACTAGTTATTTGAGCACCTAATGCCTCATCAGCCATACCCAAGATTAACTTGATTGCAGCTAGTCCATTACTTAGGCTTTTTTCATCGCCAGCTGTTTGGTTTAAAATTCTTTTTAAGTTATTACGATAATCAAACATTATTTTTCACTTTTCTAATTCAGTAAATTAAGTATAACAAGAAAAAAGCCAACTTAAAACTGAGCTTTTTCAAAAATAAATTATTAAAATGCACCTCCACCAGAGCCACCGCCAAAGCCACCTGAGGTACCGCTAGAAAAGTCGCCTGATGTACCTCCAATCGAACAAGCCGATCCTAAGCTACTATTAAAACTTTCATAAAATCCTTTGCTATTGAAATTATAAATTGGCTCATGAATATAAAAGTCACTTTGTTGCCATTCATCAGTAGTAAATTCAATTTTTAACTCTTTTAAAACTTTTTTAGCTAGGTCAAAAGTCACTGCATAAGGCATAATATCTTCCCAAAGAACTAAGTCACCAACATCACGCATTTCAAAGCTACCAATGTCTTCTAGCATATGCTTAAACCCACGAATTTGATTAGTAATTTCAGCTCCTTTTTGAGAATAAAAACTAATCATATTATTACTGTGAACTAAAGCATTGATGCCAAAAAACAATAAAATAGTTTCCACAACTAACATTACAATTCTAAATTCAGAAAATTTAAAAAAGAATATTAGTGCTCCCCCAAAGCTAAGAAACAATAGGGAACAAATGATTGTTTGATTAGTATTTCTTTTATGAATCAACTTCTCTGCTAACAAGCCTTGATTTACAACTTCATTATAAGACTTTATACGCCAATCAATGTAACAATGGTTAACTTTTTGGCTAACTTTTTTTCCACGAGAATTTTTGATTTCTTCAGTCGTTACAGTTTGACCATTACCTATATCATTGAATAAAGCTGCTAAAAGTGGATCCTGACTAATTAAATGCATATCCTTTAAAGTTATTCTATAAAAAGTGGTCCCATCTTTTTGATAGTCCTCAATTAGTACTTTCTTTTTCACCGCTAGTTCCATTAAATACGCTGTAAATGCTCTAATATCTGGCATATCAACTTTGTCCATAATCTGGGCCACTACAGCGTTAACAGAGGGGCATTCATAATTATGGGGAATAGAATTAGAGTTATGGACTGTTCCACCTTGTTTTTTCACCGTAAATCCTAGCACAGTTGCACTAGTGGCACTTAACACAATTATAAGTACTAACCCAATTTCAGAAATAAAAATTTTCTTTCTCTTACGATTAGTCTCTTGGCTCAATTTTTTTTCTTGTTTCAAAACAAATGCTCGATGAGTTCGATCAACTATATTTTTATTTTTAGATGTAACACTTAACGGGAAAATTGTATGAACTTCTATTCCTACATGACCATCAAGATTACTGGCCGTCATCGTAATCTTACCCTTCTTTTTGTCAATTTTAAGATAACCATTAAGTGGTCCATGAGCCCAAGCTTTTATATTTTTCACTGGACCCGGAAAAAGTACAACTGCCTTTGCATGATCTAAATCTTTGTCCCAATTATCACCAATAATCATAAAATTCAATTCAGCTATATCACGATAATTTGTAATAGCTTGAGTAATTTTGTAAAAATAAGTTACAGTGCATCTAGAGTTAGGTTTAACATGATTATAGACTGTAAAGTGGTATCCTGAATTCACTTTTTGCAAACTAAAATTATGCGAATAACGTCCTATTTGATTTTCATTTTGAATTTTAACTTTCGCATCAACTAAACTTTGTGTAGGAGTAAGATTTTGCTGATAAAAAACTCCCTTACTTTGACTTTTGAATTTATAAGTAATTTGCTTTTTAATTGCAAGCGATCCATCTTCTTTAATAGAAGCTGTCGTTACATTATTTTCAATTCGATAGTCAACTTCTGCGCTAACATTTTTTACGTATAAAAATAATAGTAATAAAGTGGTTATGTATGGCATAACGTTCTTAAGCTTAATTTTCATATATGTAATCCTCAAAAATAATTATTTTCAATTATACATACTTTATTAAAATAATGGTATATAATTTAACAAAAAATAAATATTAAGTAATGAACAATTTAAGATTGTTGCTACCATAGTTAGATGATAACTTTACACTTTGCTGTTCATTCTTTTTTGGCCCTAATTAAAAAATTGATTTTATGGTTGCAATTAGCAAAACTTTTCTCTATAATAGTTAATGTTCTTGTTAGAGCAATGGTCTGGTAGCTCAGCTGGATAGAGCAACGGTCTTCTAAACCGTGGGTCGTGAGTTCGAATCTCACCCGGATCATTTTTATTGATTTTTATTGATTTTTATCAATATTCTATCTTGCTATATCAACATTCTAATGTTTGTTGATTTTAAATAATTTTAAAGTTGGCTAACATTTTGGCTAACATAAAAGCCACTCTTTACAGAGTGGCTTTTTTACTTATCTACATTTTTTATCTCAGTTCTACGTTGTTCAACATATTCTAAAATATTTTCTAAGTCTTCTTTTGTAGCTAAATTAAGAATAAAGCTTTTAGCTGTAGACCGTTTATTTATATATGATTTTCTTTCTTTGTTTTTTTCGTCCCACTTTTTGTTTGCTTTTCTTTGTGCTTCACTTACTTTGTTATCAGCCATCTTACTGCTCCTATTGCTATTAATGCAATTAATCCTGTTAATAAAAGTGTTTTAGGTCTTAAATCAACTTTAGCATTAATAGTTGTGTTGCCTTTGTGAAAATGATATTTATAAATTTTCATTGCTTTTATTCCTCTTACTAATTATAATTAATTTTAGATACAACAAGCAGGGGATTTTATTCCCCCACTTGTTCTTGATTACTTTTTAATGGTAATCTCGAATGCTACAATTCCTAGATTGATTTTGAAGCGAAATTCTAGGTTTGTAGCTTTTTTCTTTGACTTCTTTTTCTTCTTCATTTCATCACCTCCTTACATATTATATAATACACGCTTATGCGTATATTGTCAACAATATTTGATAATTAATTTATATTTTTTGCACAAAAATAAGCACTCCAGGAATTACTCCCAGAGTGCTTATTTCATATTTTACAAAAAAGCCACCCAGAAATTAATCTGAGTGTCTTATTTATTTGTTGAAACTTGACAAAATATATCGTTTTGGTAAAAAGATACACATTGCTTGACTGATGTACACATTTTGACTAAGTAACACTATTTGTAAATTTCATAAAATTATTTTTACTTTGTGTCACTAATCATTTTATACTTACCTGCTCTTATTGGAAGTTTGTTCATAGTTAATGTAACCTGCATACATTAACTTTTCTGTAGCTCTTAGGAAATCTTCTGGAGTCCAAATTTCCCTCATTTTTTTAACCATTGTATCAAAGTCATAATTATACTTCGCCATGAGTTTTTCCCCAACTATTTAGTTAGTGCAATATTGGCACCGCTGAATCCTTTTTGTAGGTCTTTAGCAAACTTGGCTTTTGATACGCCAATTTTAGGCAGATATTGCCACGGGTCGGTGTGGTCTGTATCAGAATACCCATGCTGCACAAGCCATGAGTGTGTTTTGATTCCACGATATGACCCAGTGTCCAAGGCTAGTGGTATGCCATACTTTTTAGCTGACCATCTGAGCCAATTTACATAGTGTTTGTAGGCTTTCATTGCCCGTCTATGATTACTGAACTCACATAATTCAATTTGTACAGGAGCCAAACTATTGGCAGGACTACCTGCTCCCCAAGCCACATAACCCAACTCGCCAACTTGATAAATTGAGTGGTCGTCAATGACAAAATGCACATACGTCTGGCTTACATTGATACCATTTTTCATGTTGCGTGCAATCGCCCAAGCCTCGCCATTTGGTGTAGCGGTAGAGTGAGCAATAATAAAGCGTGGTGTAGCTAACTGTGAGCTGCCCTCATTACTTGCCAGATTGTACTTGTTGTTTATCTTCAACTTTGGCATCCTCCTTTTTTTCTGTATTCATCTTTGCTACTTCTTTTTCAGCAAACGCTCTGATTACAGCTTCAAGTGTGGCATCCACTTTTATACCATGACTCACTAAGGCATCTTCAACACCTGAAATAACATTATCCATTTTTGTTTGTCCGTCTAAGTCAGTGGTTTCAGCTTGTCTAACAAAGGCTGCAGCTAAGTCTTCTATAAATAACAATGCCTTGTTTTTAGTTGCATGCTTACTACTGTAAAAACCCACTAAAATTGCCAATAAAAATAACCCTGCGTAAACAGAGTCAAAGATTAATTTTGTCATGTTTTAATTCTCCTTGTTTTTAATAGGTAGTTTTGAAACCTGTTCATAGAGCTTAGTTCCAGAACCATTACCACCTAGTGTGTGATAGGTGTTATATATCTGGTTTAATCGGTTGCATTGTTGTTCAGTTTGATAGCCCTGTTTTTCTATCTGGTGGGCTAGTTCATCTAAATCAGAATGCAGGGCTTCAATTTCTCCCGTTTTCAAAGAGTCTACAACTCCTTGTATTTCTTTGATTGATTGAATAATTGAGGGAAGCTGGTCTTCCAATTTTTTTCTTTGTTTATGGTTGGCATAATAGGTTTTTATTAACTGGGCAATCCAGCCAAAAAAACCGACAGAAGCCAAAAAATCAAAAACGTACTCCCAATCTAAATTAATAAAATGTGTCACTTGCCATTATCACTCTTTCTTTTTTGTTTTTTTATACAGTTTGATTGATTGGATAATCCTGTCCTGTTATCTCTTTGTAATCGGTTGTATTTATTGAATTGCATTTTACAAAATAGGCAACGTCATTATTGGTATAGCAACCAAAACTGTAATAAAACTTGACAAGATTGACCATTATTTCATGCATATCCATTATTTAGCACCTCCTGTAGTAGTGTTTGTATTAGTTGCATTTTTATCTGGCGTTGGTGGTGTAGGTACATTAGGCACGCTAGGCATATTAGGCTTACCAGCTAACATTGGTGCTAACATTTGTAGTAATTGTGCTGTGGCTTCCGCTTGCTTTTCTTGGGTCTGTTGGATTTTGTCTAATGCACCATTAGTTTCTTTGGACACTGTTGTTTGTTGCTCTTGTACGGCTATAATAGTTTGCTTTGCTGTAGCCAGTTGCTCTTTTAGTGCTGTTATTTGCGCACCTTGACTATTGGGGTCATTTTCAATCCATGAGTGAGCTGTCCAATCATACTTAGGGGACTTTAATCCAGTTGGTGCCTCGATTACAATCGGATAGGTTGTAATGTCATGCTTTTCAACCAGTAATATGGGTTCACAATCTGTGTCACTATTGGATATATACCCTATCTGCTTCCACATTGAATTTTCGTTAATCTCTTTTTGTAATTCTGCTGTTTTTTCTGCTAAATCCATTATTTTTTTCTCCTTTAGTCGATTTCGTAATTTCTCGTATCCTAATCTATAATTTCTACATAGTCTTTAGATATCCATGTTCCGGGCGAGTATTTTGATGAGGCGTTAAAAATGTAATAGCAGTTGCCATATGTCATTCCAATCACATATCCCAATGTGCCTGGACTAATAGTGACTGCTCCACCCAAGTTATTATAGTAATAGGAGCCATCAAAAAGAACCCCGTTCTGACTTATATCCCAATTTTTTACAATTTTTACTTTTTTGCCCACCAAGTCCCCAGCCACAAACCTATGTCCGTTGATAAACAGATTATTTACATTTGTTAAATCCATTAATTTCCCTCCTTATGGTGTACCGACAAATACATTAGGGTGGCTATTTGAGTAGGCTAGTCCGCTACTTAAATCTGAAGATAAGTGATAAGTTTCTCGATTTTTAAGCTCGTCTATCTTCCCTGATAGTGTGGCTAAATCTGCTCTGTAATCCTCAATTGCTGGCACCCAAGTCATATCTGGCGGTATATCCGTGTCTTGCCACTTACTTGCTTTAAGGCATCCATATTTTCCCGTGTAACTAGAGTTGCTAGTGAGTAGAATTGTTACCCAGTAGCAACTATCAGGTGTCGTAAAGGTTACGCTTACCCGTTCTTTTGAGCCTGCTGTGACAATAGTACTGTCTACTAAACCGCCACCATTATTAACCTGCAATTTTGCCCCTGCTGAACCACTTGAAAAAGCAGTGTAGTCAATATCAACGGCGACTGTATACTTAGTGTTGGCATCAGTCGTAAGATGGATAACATCAGTTGACGCGTTAGGTGGTATATTTTTTGTTTGCTCGCTAGTACCTTTTAAAAGATTAGGAGCATACATAGGCACTGATATATTGCCGTTTGTAGGGCTCTTACCATTTACTTTTTTAACGCCACCAAATTTGCTATCTGCTTGCGATTTGCTGTATACGTCACCTGCATTTGCTTTATCAGCCAATTTCCTATTAATGGCATCAATATCTCCTCCAACAGATATTGATGCTAACTTATTGTCAATTTGTGATTGCGTGTAAACATCACTTGCATTTGCTTTAAGACTTAGCCGATTATCTGTTTGAAATTTTGTATAAACATCATTCGTATTAGCTTTTTGATTTACTTGATTAAGTAGTGTTGTGTAGTCAATATCTGTCGTTATCCGCTTAAAAGTGTCACGATAGTCACTCGTTCCTATACCTATGCATCTAAAAGACCACGTTATATCTGTATTATTGGGCATATCATATAATACTAAAATTTGCATATTATAATAATCGTCGTATTTTTTTTGAATCAAAAACCCTTTAGCTCCTTTAATTGCAGTCGAAGGCAAAGCCGTAAGAGCATCAACACGTTTAGATGTGGTTAAATCGACACCGTTCAGACGATAAATACCCAAGTTAATAGCTAGATCTAGGTCAAAAGGCGACGTTGTAATTGTATAATCTGGATGATTTAAATCGGGTAAAACAATATTTGCCACTCCACCAGCATCAGGTTCAACGGGCGTACCACCGTTAACACTAATCTTTTTCAACTTTCCAACTTGATCTAATTTTTCATTGATTTCAGTTTTGTTGTATACATCACTAACATTTACTTTACCGTCTAACTCTTTTTTGACTTTAGTCAAATCTGCTTTTGTTGCTGAATTCGAGTCGTCGACAATCACCGATACATTATCTGTACGTCCAACAGCGACAAACATTGTCAAGCTAAACTTAAATAGAACTTTATTTTTATAATCCGGCATAAACTCAGGCGCAATAGCTGTTGTAATAGCATAGAGTATCTCTTTATCTTGTCCATCTTCTTTGGCAAAAAGCCCAATCGTATTAATGTTATAGCCATTACCTAAATCTTTATTATTAAAAAGTAGTTCAGTACCAATAACAATACTTTTATCTTGCGTTGAATCAGCTACATTATTTATGACCCCATATTGCATTAAACTAGGCAACTCAGTTAGTTGCTGTAAGTCAGCCATACTCTTATTAGCTAGTTGTTCAGTCGAAGTTGCCGCTCTAGTAATTGCAAACCTGGCTGTCCCCTTATTCGCACGGGCCATTAAATCCAGACCTTGGTTGGTTAAGATCGTTTTATTGTATTCTGACAAAAATATCACTTCCTTTAATTTTTTATTTGTAAAAGATTAGCCTGTACAGTTACATCTGCTCTAGACCATGTACCAACCCCAATTTTGATGTTATTGGTAATTTGTACTTCGTTTAAAGCCACTCTAATTTCATAGACCATGTTAGCTGGCAAATAAATATTGAGTAGATACTTGACATTATCAATCTGCTTGCTAGTAATTTCTGCACTTTTGGCTTCGACAATTGCATCCCTTTTGGGACAGTCAACCCTTATAGTGGCAGGTATCTTCAATGTTACAAACAGCTCTCGCATGTACCTAATTGTGATTGGTCTAGGCGGTAACAAGCGCATTAGTACCTTGTTCTGCCGCATTTGTAAAGTATCACCTGATGCTGGCTTAATACCAACTTGGTCTTCAAAAACGGCTATCCCTTTAGCGTCTGTTTGCGTTACAAACTGATTTAAAAGTAGTCTTAACTGCTCACTCTCAGCTCTATCCAGCACACCCCCTTGAGCATACATGATTGCTTCCATCTCATAGACGCCATCATAGTAATCTGGTAAGTAATCCATTAGATTGTTAGCCATCTAGCACCACCTCTCCTAATACTGGTAATTGTGAAGTCTGGTTATTAAAGGTCAAAACTATATCGTTATCAGCATTGTTTAATTTTGGCACCGACGCGTTAACCACGCCTTCAGTCATCATAATTTGTGACAATACCTTAGAGCGATAGATTGTTTGCGCATAACCACGACCTATTGTGGGGTCAGCCCTATTCCAAGTCTGTCTTAGTAACTTAAAGTAGGCTTCAATTGCCGTCTTAATGTTGGCTTTAACAATATCTACACCATGATTGCCGTCAATATTTATAGTTGCTGAAATGTTAACCGTAAAAGGTGTAGGTGCTACAACAGTTACTTGATGGTCGATTGGTGCTATACCATAGCCATTACCCTCGCTGTCAGCAGGGTCAATGATATTTTTAACCTTTTTAACTAAGTCGGCACTAGCAGGCATTAGATTATTGTCAACAATTACCAACTTAACTGTTCCTGCACCATTCCAGACGGGATAAACCTGACCAGCTCCTACCTCTTTAATCTTAGAAAGCATAGCTAGATAGTCGGTAACATTGCCCCCGTAAGCTATCCAATCATCTGATCGTAGCAATCGGTCACGCAAGTGGTCATCTGTTTCTTCATCCCTTGCAGGAGCCACTATCTCGGTTATTTCTGCCCAGTTTAATGAATCGTTAGACGTTACAGGCATAACTTGACCTATGTAAGAGTTAGCCCTCGTACCGGGCTCGTCAGCGGTCATTTCAGCCGTAAAATCATCGTTAACCTTTTGTACGGTATAAAAAATAGGCGTTTCACCAATGCTGGCAAATTTATCGCCTATTTGTACGTTATTAATCGGATTACCATCTGAATCTAAAAACTTAGCTTTAACTTCTGTCTGTGTAGCGGCATAGCGAGCAGTTCCATGTTCAGCTGCTCGATAATCTAAGAACTGTCCTTGCGCAGTCTTGATATATGTCTGTTTAATAATGTTAGCTCTGTCTAGTGACTGTTGTGCCATTACCATTGCGGCTGGCGCTAGTGCATCATATACTATTGAGCCTTCACGTTGGTCAATGTCATCTGGCACACTATCTAGCATTAGATTTAACCAATAATCAAAATCTTCAGCCATATAACTAGCCGCTAATTCATCAGGGTTCATCAAGACTCACCTCACTGTCTATATTAATATCACCAAAAGCTGTTATGCATATTCCTTTGACTTGCAAAGTATCACGACTAATTTGTTCTATTTCATCAACTTGAACATCAGTAACTCGATCGTCCGCTAATAGTGCCTCTTTCAGCATACGTTCAACTTCAACTTTAGCATAACCCATATCCTTTCCAATTAAATCGTTAAAATCGTTACCATACTGGTCTGAATAGATGGGAAAAACTAGACGCTCTGTTTGCAGGATTTTATCAACGGCTTGAATCATAGCTTTTTGTTCGTCAATCTTGCCACGAATACGACCATTTTCGATTTTAAAAGTTAAGGTTGGTTCATCTTCGAATGATTCGTCATCGTCATCATCTGTATCGATATCTTCATCGTCCAATTCTGCATCATCAACTTCATTATCGTCATCAGTGACTACAATGTTGTCTTCGTTATCCATGACTATGCCTCCTCTCGCTCAAACAAGTAAAACTGCTGACCACCGTCCATGCGTATCATCGTGACCTTGTCACCTTTTTTAAGGCTATTGTCGAATTCCATTTCTTTAAAGGTAATATCTTCACTGACTGTTGGACGATTTCCCGATACATTCCCAATCTGATCACTGTGGGATTTAACTTCAATTTTTGCTTTGCCTGGCAGTTTAAACTTGCCAATATGCTTGCCTAGAACTATAAAGTTATCATCAATTACTATGTTGTTAGCTAATTGTACTTTTAAAGGCTTAATTGAGTTCACAACCCCATAAACCACATCAGAATATTCACTATCTTTACCACCACGCTCCTTTAGCATCTTGATTAAGAGCTCCCCAGCCATTCTGCACCTACTTTCATTGTTAAATGACAATTATAATCAGTACCAAAATTATGTTCTGCCTTTAGAATTGGACAGTTTTTCAGAGTTTTCCCAAGGTCATTAATTTTAATCGTAACTGCGTTACCGGCTACTAAATCAATATGCCCGATACAGTCAATTGTTAACTCCTTGTTAGCTCTATTTTTCTTGCGTAGCTCATCTTTAGCTTGCTTGACCATCTGCGCATGATTAGCTTTATTTTTTTTATTAATTGTTTCTTGCAATTTGCCCCACTGTTCAGACGATTTACCTGCAGCACTGGCCGACTTGAAACTAGTCCGCTTAGGATCGTCTTGTTTGGCAGTAGATGATTTCGCTTGTGATTTCTTGGTATCTTTCTGAATTACTTTGACCACATTTGCCGTATTATTAATATCAACGGCATAAGAAAAGCCGGTCATTGCCGACTTACTACCAATTATTATTTTTAACTTCTTATATGGTGCTCTGCGTAACTCCACCACATCATAATTACAGTATATGTAGTACATATGCTTGGTGGCTATCCTAGTTTTGACAATCGCACTCTTCACCATATCAAAGTAAGTCTTACCATCACATACTTCAGCCGAAACCTTATGAGTAGGCTTATCAACCACTTTATGCTTAATGCCAGCTCGCTTGCATACATTGTTGAACCGGTCAGCAATTGTTCCGGATTGCCAAACAATTGAATCCTGATTCTTGAGATACCTTGATTTGTCATAGCACGTTACGCTCACTGTATTGTCTTCTTTAACCTCGTATTTAAAAACATAGCCATAAAAAATCTTGTGGTGGTCCCACCTGAAGGTAATAATGTCGCCCGTATAAGGAATAATTTGATGAGCATTCTGAATCAAGTCAAATGTTAATTCGCCAGCACTAAAATTCAAGTCAGTAGACCATTTAATATTGGTCACTACTTGCCTCAAATCATACGTAGTACCTTTGCCATTACTTTTAGATTTACGATACATATTACTACGGCGCTTAAGTTTAAAAGTTGTAACTGTCATGCTTTTTTCACATCACTTTTTCTGACCCAGCCACGTGCAGAACCATTTATGCCAACGCATATTGGGAACTTATGACCAGTGGCAATGTTAATCACAGTCCTCTTAGAATTTTTTTCGTAACCCCCAGGGCCATTGCCATTTGAGTCCATATACAACCTGCCACTAACTACAACACTTGAGCCAACTCCAAATTTTTTTGGCGGTGAAATCCGCTCTTTACCTTTTTTGGATTTTTTCTTCTTTTTATTTTTAGAAGTAGAAACTTTAATTGCTTTAAACTCGCGATACTGTTTCAACTCCAGTGTATACTTGTACTCTTCATCGTAGCCATCTTCAAAGCCATATTCAAAGCTTTCTACTGTCATTGGCAGACTGATTTTTGTATTAGCCACAACAACCTGCATATGTCCTTTAGCTTTTTGGATTTTTTTAATGAAATCAATATAGTACTCTGGTTCTTGAAGCTCATCTACAGCTATATAAGTAGTCTCATTTAGTGGAAGCGTACTTTCGATTGTTATATCTACCAATTTTAGATTACCCAGCCGATTAATCTCACCAAGATTGACGACCGTTTGACTCTGGTCATCTCCCTCATATTTGAGCTTTAACTCAGCCGGGTTAACCGGCAATTGGATAGTTTTGTTACTTTTATAGTTTGTCAAAAAAACGCCAAACCCATCCATTATTTATCACCCTCTATCTCTTAGCCCAAAGATTTCTCTTGTTGAGCAATAATCTTATTTTCTAACGCTGCTAAAAGCGTATCAGCATCATACTCGGCACTACCCGAACTATTAATTTGAATGGCACCACTCTCGATTGTGATTGTCGATGAGCGGTTGTCATTGCTTGTACTGTTTCCGCCAAATCTTGCATTGGTAAGACCACTAGGTCTGCCAGATTGATTAACACTGCCATCATAGTTAGCGCCAACCGTATCAGGTGTTGCAGTAGCAATCATGGCGTCACTAGCGCTTGCTATTAAGCCTTGTGTACTGTTCATCCCAATAGCCATACCCTTACCGAGATAACCACCTATTTCAGCAAAAAGCCTTGACGGTGAGTGAATTTTCGCTTTAGCCCGTGCGGCACGATCTGCCTGGGCAACTAATGCATCAGCGGCGGCTGCAACTTCGCCTACTGCTGACCGCATTCCAGCTGCTAATCCTTGTCCAATCATTGCTCCTGCGCTAAACATCGGACCAGCTCCTGCTTGAGCTATTGCAGCCGCTCGACTAATCGCGGATTGAATGCTTGCTAAAAATTCAGCAGTTTTTGCTCTGCCCATTCTAGGACCCGGAATCGGTCTAACTGTAGGCATTATTGGAGTCGGCACTTTTGGTCGTGCTACTTTAACATGGATTGTTTTGACTTTAGGCATAGTTGGCTGTGGCACCTTAGGTTTGACAACCTTAATATGCAAGGTTTTAGACTTAGGCATTGTAGGTTGGGGAACTTTAGGCTTAGCGACCTTTACATGCATGGTCTTAATCTTGGGCGTCTTAGGTGTGGGTACCTTAGGCTTAGCAACTTTAACTTTAATTGGCTTAGAACCTATTTGAGACTGCATCTTCTTTTGGGCAATTCCAGCTGAACTAGTATCGGTTTTAACCTTGGCTTTAAGCGGGTTCTTACTAATGCTTTGCTGAAGTTTATTAACGGGATCGCCTACTGTTGTGCTATTAATTTTTGCCTTTAGTGGCTTAGATGCTAGCTGCTTTTCAATTTTTGCATTTGGATTAGTGTCAAATTGATAACCAATTTTTATTTTTTTATTAGCTAATTGTTTATTTAAATCTATATTATTTAAACCGTTTATCTTACTATTTTGAGCAGCTATATTTGGCATCTTAATACTGTCTAAACTAGATTTAGTTGTTTTAGCTTGAGCATCGATTCCCTTAAGTGAACTAATCACAGCACCCGTTGCTTTGAATTCGTGCGCGCGATTTAAAGAATCGAACATATGACCAATATCATTACCTGCGTCGCTAAAAGCCTTACGCATCCCGCTAAAACTAAAATCGCCGTTTTTAATATCGTTAATGGCAGAACCAAATGCTTTAACACTATCTCCAGCTGCCCTTAATGAATAAACAAATGCTGAAGCTGTGCTTATAATGCTTGTCAG
The DNA here is from genome assembly GCF_003692985.1 of Lactobacillus sp. ESL0237. Classification (NCBI taxonomy): domain Bacteria; kingdom Bacillati; phylum Bacillota; class Bacilli; order Lactobacillales; family Lactobacillaceae; genus Lactobacillus; species Lactobacillus sp. ESL0237. The sequence continues at coordinate 135,998 of NZ_REHE01000008.1, forward strand.
CGCATCTGTAAGCGCACCAATGCCAATAGCAATGCCGTAAATAGCTCCAATACTAATAGTACCTAATGCTTTACCTATTGCTGATAAAACTCCACTCGCTGGTGCAAGTGCTTCACCCAAATTACTAAATGCACTACTTAGTGGTGCAAATATTGTCCCGATATTGCTAAACAAATTAGACATTGTGTTTCTAAAATTAAAAAGATTGGTCTGCCAAGCATAGACAGCTCCAATAATTAAAGCAGTCACTCCTGCAATCACAAGAGCAACAGGCCCCGTGATTACAGAAAAGGCCCCCCCTATCATGCTACCAATTTGAGCAATTTTTGTGGGCAAAGTCATTAGTGTTGAAATTATTGAAACAAAATTGTTCGAAAAGCTACTGATTCCACTAGTAATTTTTCCAAACACACCAGCTATAGCACCAATACCTTTCATTGCAACAAAGGCGGTTGCTAGTGCAGTGACAGCAGTTGCAACGTGCTGCAGTTGACCTGGATCTAACGAGCCAATTATTTTCAAACCTGCTGCTATTGCGGCAAGCTTAAGGCCATTAACGCCAAGTTTTAATGCTACAAACGCAGTTGCTAACATTTTTAGTGCGCTAGGATTAATTTTTGATATCGCCTGCACAACGTTGGCAATCCCAGAAGCCATGGTTAATGCAAACCTTCCAACGCCTTGGCCAATGCTATTAAGCAGCCCTTTCAGACCTTGATTATTAGACAAGCTACTAAACAGCGTCCTTATGCTATCTCCAATATCTCGAATTATATCAACAAATTGATTTTTGCTGAATTGGCTAGTAAAGCCTTTAATAAAGGCACTACCAGCTGTTTTTATACGATTGATTCCGTCAATTATCTTATCGGCAAAATTGGCAAAGTTTACCTTCCCCAATTTATCAGTAATGCTACTGATTACCTTAATACCAATCTCACTTAACTTTTTGAATTGCGGCTGAACCTTGTTGGCTAGCGTCTCTTTTAATCCGTCCAATGCTTGACCAATAGTTTTGTATTGTGTGGCCATTTTACTAAAGTTAGCGTTAGTACCAGTTTTGGCAATTGCGTTAAGGAAGTCTTCCGTTTTAACCTTACCATCTTGGACAGCCTTAACTAATTCCTTAGTATTCATACCCATTGTTTTGCCGACTGCTGCCATACCTGCTGGCGTTTGTTCTAGCATTAACTTGAAGTCCTGCCATTGAACCATTGGCTTAGCCGCCATCTGGGTAGCCTGCTCAGACAACGTTTTCATAGCTTGTTTTGGATCAGTAGCAGCTGCAGCCAATCCACCAAAGCCTTTAACTAAAGCCGTGGTGTTTTTTGTTCCAACAGCTGCTAACTGACTATACGTCTGTGCCATGTCAGATGAGGAATAGATGGTATCTTGGGCAAACTTCTGCAACGAATTTTTAGCGGCATAAATTTGTGCCGGACTCTTACCAATCTGGTGCATATTACCTTCAAATGTTGACCAAGCTACTGTTGAATCATTTAATTCACCTACAAAAGCACGAACACCATTGCCAGCAGCACCCATTGCCGAACTAATCATACCGCCGATTGCTGAACCAGCAATTAATTGCTTAAGCCCTATATTGGCTGTATTGGCACTGTGACCCATTCTCTCAATACCGGTAGAGCCTTTGTTCATTTCTGCTTTAAGCCTGTTAGCAGCGGACATACTACGCTGCATTCCCGAATTAAATCTATTTAGTACATTACTAAAAGCATCATTAATCCTAAGAGTCCCACTAATTGTAGCCATTTTTTACCTCCTTTCTATTTATATCTTCTAGCCTCACGTTCTGCTTCTTTTTGTTGCTTTTCTTCGGCTTCAACACGTAAGTCAATTGTAGCCTGTACCATTGCTTTTTCTCTTAGTGTTAAATTGCCATATTGGCTAGGTGTCCAATGATATTCGTTAATGCAGTAATAGCAATAATTGAAGTCCCGATTGGACTCAATTAGTTTTTTGCTATTTCCACAAAATTGCTTAATTTATCCGCATCAAAGCCAGAAATTTCCGAAATAGCTTCTAATAAGTCGCCGTATTCTCCCGCCTTAGCAATCATTTTCCGCAACATTTTAGCTGGTTCGGCGATACAGCCCCAGCTTCTTTGTAGTTTCTCGTCATGTAGATTAGGTACTACAACAGACTTTTCGATTAGTAGGTCAGTAAACTTGTTACTGTCTGACTTTTCAACTTCTTGATAAGTCTTCTTGCTAATCATTCTAGAAGTCGCTTGCTTCTGCAATTGATCGAATTCTTCAGAAGTAATGCTCTGAATTACAAAGGGCTCCTTATAGCCTGTAATTTTGATTTCTTTTGTCAGACGCTCTTGCTTTACATTTTCAGCTAAAAAATCGTTAACATTATATTCTTTTTTGATAGTCATTTATTATTTCTCCTTATAAATCAAACCCAGTGAACGGTGTTACCAAGTTAATCTGTTCAAAAGTAAAGTCTGTCTTCCATTGCATAACCCCATCATCAGCTTTAAAGTCTGCCAGCGGAATATCGTTAAGGTTAACTTCTCCTAAGTGGATTGTCTGAGTACCAGCCTGACTAGTTGGGTCGTTAATCGTAAAAGTAATCTCAAAGTAAAGGTCTTTCCCGCCTTGAACATAAGGCAAAGCATATTTTGTCCAATTGGAACTAATTAAATAGCCCCCAATTGAACCCGTACCTTCCACAGATGTGACCTTTTTATGTTTCCAACGACTGCCAAGCGTCTGCACGTCCTCTTTATTTTTTTCGAGTTTTGCTGAAAATTCATTACATTCAATCAATGGAATAACATTGCCATTAATAGTGATATATACTTTCGCATCTTTGGTTGAAATTGTATCTCGGCCATTTAAAAAACTGCCTACTGTACTTACTGTTTCATCTGCCATTTATTTTTACCTCCTAATTATTGAACTACCATTGTCATATAAAGTTTCTCCATCGAATCCAATGGAGTGATTGCTAGATTAACTAAAATAGAATCACGCTCATCCCCTGCTTCAACAGCAATATCATTGGTATCAAAGCCGTTAATTATCCCGTTATCTGATAGGCTTTGTAAATAACTTACGATATTAGCTTTGAACAAATCACGACCAGTTAAATTGTTCGTAATTTTGCCAATAAACATTTCTTCAAACGTACGTTTGATTCTAGTAACAATCGTATCCATTGTTCTAACCACACGATTTTTGCTAAAGAATACTGGCTTTTCAGCAGTAATCTTAGTTAATGAATTAATATCCTGTTCAATGACTACCGCTTCATTCCGCTTAGTTGTAAAGACAATTTGTCCTTTTTCTAATGCATCAATAGTTTTGTCGTTACTGAGTTTCGGATAAGCACTAATAGCATCTGGATATTCTACATAAGTGAGTGATTTGGCAGCCGTTGCTGAACTTGATGTGCCTGCAAAATAACCGGCTGCTACTGTGGCATCTAATTCTGTACCATCTCCAAGAACAACTCCGTTTGCAACCGTGGAAACACCTTCATAATTAACTATGTCAGTTGTTACTGGGACAACACCACGTACTTTTATATCGTTGTCCTCACGTAAATGCTTAATTTCTTCCACTAATTGTTTATGCAATGGACTATCGACTGGAAAACCTGCCGTAGTGGCTACGTCATAGTCTTCAGTTTCTAATGCATCATTAAGCAATTCAGTCATTTGTACTGGTACCGTTGTGCCACCTGTTAAATCAACAGTTATAGGATTTTGCAATTGCTCTAGTTTAGATAACATAACCGTTGGCGTATTGTTCCCCGAACTATCATCTTGTGGGCTAGGCTGTGGAGCCAATTCACCATTTACCTTGAATTTCACATAATCATTGTCCATTAGCTTTTCTGGCTTATCAACGTCAATAACTTGTTGATCAACCAATTTTGTGCCAAATAGAGTTGATACTGTAACTTTGCTGTCTTGTTTTTGCACAGAGATATGTAATTTATTGCCTTTAGTACCTGGATAAATAGCTGTAATCGTCCATGGTAAGGCAGGGTCTACTTTAGAAGCAGGTTGTCCATCATTGTTATTAAGTAAAAGTACTGTATCGGCTCCTTTTAGCACTTCATGTAGAGTCTGCAACTCTGACTCATTAAGGTCATGACCTAACAAAGCTTTAAAATTAGATTCATGAGTTAATTTGATAATTCCCTTTGCTCCCCAGTTAAGTTCTGTACTGATCGGTAATAGTGTGCGTCCAATTTCAGCGCCAGTATTATCTTTACCCTTACCAACAACATTGATATAGGCACCTGGTCGGCGTTTGTTTTGTGTTTTCCAACTCATTTAATTTGTCCTTTCAATTTTTCATTTTGTAACTTTACTTCGTCTTTTTTATCAGGGTAGAAACGCCCCCAAATTTCAAATTTATAAATTAGCGTATTGTCTTCTTGTTGTTGCACTTCAATGTTTCTAAGGGGCGCATAGTCTTTTAGTTCTACCAATCCGCTTAGCAAGTAATCTTCGACACGTTCCATATCAGTCTTAGGATTGTTTGGATTAGGAAAGTAGATAACTTGAAAGCTTTGCTTACGCATCTGTCTATCAAACAATTCTGGAGTAGCGATTATACTGATTTTCTCAATAAAAAAAGACGGCTCGCTAAAACCATCTGCTTGATTTTCAGTGTAAATTATTGCATTTGGAAATATCCGTGCAATCTCGTCAGCAACACGTTCAATTATTGTCAATCATCCATCAACCTCCTCATCATATCCCAAACAATCGGTGTTAATAGCTGTGGCATTTGGCCACTTGTTTGGTCCGTTGCTTTTTGTAAAAAGTGCTGACCTGGTACCCAACTAGCTTTTAGTCGCTTGCCAATTACTGGCACGTACTGTCCTACTTTTTGCCGGTGACCATTCTCCACAAACGAAGCATAATTTTTACTATTACGCAATTCGACTGTTATGTCTGAATCGGAAAAGAATGGTCCTTTGAGTTGCCAACTGCGTCTTAGATCGCCAGTTTTAACTGGTGTGTTTGCTTGGGCATTACGTTTATAAGTCTCCCCAACATTTTTTACACTCTTTTTTACTTCATTTTTTAACTCTCCACCAGAAACTACTGCATTAACATGTTTAGCAAATTCTTGAAACTCTTCATCATCAAAACTCCCAAATGCACTCATGCTTTTTCGTCCCTTGTCATTGCTACTTCTTGATGACTAACATAGCCCGAATATCCCTTACTTGAACGCTTGTACTTGATAACCTTGCCATTGATATCAGTCACTTCAATTGTTGCTCCTGCTGGAATGTATAACCCAGTTCTGATTAACAAAGTCGCATCATACTCATCTGTGCCAAAAAACGACTGTTCACCACTTTTTAATCCTTTGAGGATAACCTTAGCTGGCTCATCGGAAACAATCGTCACAGGCTCGCTTGTGGTTATATGATGTTCATTAACCACTTTCTTGGTGGTTTTTATGGTCACCTTATCAGTCCATAACTTAGGAGCAATGTCCTTTAACTTGTTAAATGCATCAATTACCATTGCAGTCTCCTAAAATGGTTCAAATCTACAAAGAAATCGTCTGTAATCGGATTTAACTGTTGTACTTTAGCATATATTTCAGCTGGTGAGCCAAAATTAACTGATACATCGCCTTCACTAATTGAGTTGACTGTGTCACTATTGCCATTTGTCCAATTGTGTGTCTGAACTAATTGCACACACATTGCGGTAATCGTAGTGTCAATGTCAGGTGGTAGTTCCTCAATCGGAATGTTGGTGTAGTTGGCCACTGATTGAATCACTCGATCTAGGCTAAAACTCACTATGTCGGCATTAACCTTGTCACCAAGCAATTGGGTGACCTTATCTTTAATTTTTTGTTTGCGTTCATCATTCATTTTTACTTCCCACTTTTGGCAGTTTTAGTACTTTGGCTATCATCTTCTAGTGTTTGACCACTAACACCCTGTTGTACTGGCTTATCAGCAATCACGAATTGAATACCTGCTGTTTTGGTATTAAGCAGTAAAACATCGTTGTATGATTGCTCATAGTAGAGATAGTTACCGCTTGAAGCTGCACTTGGTTGGTCAAAACCTGCAAAACTATACTTTTCCGGAGCAATTTGAACACCGTTGTAAATTAACATCATTTCAATTTGTTTAGCTGAGTCAATTGTCTTAGCACCAACAGTAAAGTCATATGCGGTCTGCATTAAATCAGATGGAATAACCACAATCGTTACATCATCTAAGCTGTAAACTGTCCGTTGAATGCTGTTAGGGTCTTTTAATGTTAAGCCACGATTCAGTGCCTCAGCACGCTTCAAAATTGCGTTAATCTTGGGAGTTACGTACAGATAACGGTTTTGGTTTGGAATACGCGCTTCATCAAAATCAACCATCATATTGTCAAATGCCGTTAAAATGTTCTTCTCATCAAGCGTATTATTAGTAATTCCCTTGCCACTATCTTTAGTTTGTTTTTCTAAAAACAGCTTGCTAAACATGTATTTGTCCATTTCAGGCATCTTTTCGTCTAAGTTAAATTGACGAGTAATGTTAGCCATTGAAATAACATAATTTGATTCATCAACGTCTGATGGGTCAACTAAAGTACTCCAGTAACGTTCATTCTTTAATTCATAAGTATCCCAATCGTTACTGTAGTTTGGCGTAATGTCCGTAATAGTCCGTCTTGCTCGGTCTTTGCGGCCTTCTAAAATAGTTAATCTTGGTAATTTAATGTGTTTGGCGCCATCAAACGTAATCATTGAATTTGATGGTGAATTCCATAATGGTGCTGTATAAAGATGACCATCATAAAATCCTTGTTGAATTGCTTGTTGATATGCTTCTGCATAATTAATTGTTGCTGGCATTATTTATCTTCTCCTTTAAATATATTTGTCATAGTTGCTACCAAATCAGGGTCAGTCTTAGCTCCTCCACCTTGTGGTTGATAAGGCTCTTTCTGACCCTGATCAAATAGGTAACTATCAGATTTTTGCAATGAACTAATTTGGTTGTCTAGTCCTTCAAGTTCTCCTTTGTCGTTTAACTTGACTTCGTCCATATTCAAGAGAGCTTTAGCGGCCTTTGTATTGCGCACCTTGGCACCAGCTAAGGCTGTATCGACTGCACTGTTTAGCTTGGTCTGCTTTAATTCCTTACTCAGGTTCTCAGTGTCTTGCTTATACTTGGATTGCAATTCTTTGAATTGATTACTCAGTTCTTCGTTATCTCCAGCTTGCTTTTTTAACGCCTTTAAATCTTTATCACGCTCTGCAATCTGGCTCTGTAGCGACTCATTGGTCTTGCCTAGCTCATCTGTCTTAGCTTTCATTGCCTCAACTTCAGCACCATGCAGACCCATGACCTTGTCAATCTGTTCATCGTTTAAATCTAATTTCTTTAATTCTTCATGTTTCATCTTATTTCCTTTCTCGCGATCTTTTACGTGGGGCGACTACTTTCAAGGTATAAAAAATAAGCCTTTTTACGCCATGCTTGGGGCAAAATAAAAAGCAGCTGTTAGGCTGCTTTAAATTTTATTTAATCAGTGGAAGCCAATCTCTGACTTCTTTAAAAATTCTATATGCTTTCTGCATCATTGAGTTTTCTGCAAGATACTGCAATCCATCACTTGTTATAACCGTACTTTTTCTATTTCCTAACAATATGCCACCATCTAACACCGGTGAGAACGTAAGTCCTTTAATGTAGCCATCATCACTTAGCATCTGTAGCGTGCGAATGAATTGTTGCTGAGATATATCGAAAGTATCAGCTTTCAATATATTAGGGTCTGCATCTTGACCATTTTCATAGC
>NZ_REHE01000009.1:0-123595 GCF_003692985.1 Lactobacillus sp. ESL0237
GCAATTGCGACAGAAATAATTGTAATAATTTTCTTCATAATGTACTCCTTCATAAAATAATAATTTTATATATATAATTATTATATTTGATTGAAAATATAAAGAAAAGAGTAATTTTGTCCACAACACCAGTGACGTTAAACCTGAGGCGATAATACTCTTCAAAATAAGTGACATTTATCAAATAGTACTTGTTGACAAATTATAATTATGAGTTATCATGAGTATATAGCTTAAATGCCTGTATTATGTACGGGTCGTTTAAATACCTCATGGTAATCTAATTACTGTGAGGTGTTTTTCGTTCATGAAGAAAAAAGTAAAATTTAAAACTTATCCAGAATTATTAAATAATCTCAATAACCATGGCTTAAATGTAAGCGGCGAAGAAATCAGTATAGAGATTTTAAAGACTCGTGGATATTATAATTTGGTGAATAGATATAAAAATGATTTATACCGTAAAAATATTAACGAGTTCAACACTCGTACTACAATAGAAAATTTGTATCATTTTCACAGAATGGAAGACGATTTAAGGAATATATTATTTAGATTTACTCTTACTTTCGAACAATTCTTAAAAGAAAGTATGTCATATACTCTTGCAAGTACGTGGGGAGTAGACCCCAAAAAATATTTAAATCCGAATAACTATTCCTACAGGCATCAAAAGCGTGCAATTAGCATTCTTAATATGATTTTAGAAATACAGAATACTTCAAAAAATCCAACAAAGTATTATAAGGATAACTACGATGTAATTCCTCCTTGGATTCTCCTAAACAATGCAATGTTTGGACAAACTAAAGCGCTTTTCAAAATATTACCAATTGATTTGAAGAGGTATATAATTCATCAAATGATGCCTTTCGACTTTTTTAATTATCATTTTGACAAATATCATTCAAAACAAATAAGCGAAGAGATGACCAATAGACTTTTTGATGAAGGAGATCTAATAGCACGATCACTAGCCAAAACCACTCATAAAGAAATTGATATTGAAGAATGGTTAGATTATATTGATCCATTTGTTTACAAGGATTTTAAAGGAACACCTTATCTAAATAAAGTTTCTAAGCAAATTGATGACGAACGTATCGAAGCATTCAGTGGTGTTTTAGATGCAATACATGAATTTAGAAATACATTGGCACATGGCTCGCGGATTGTTCATTTTCATTTCAAAAAGAATTTGAGGCTTAATTTGATTACAAAATATACCGGAGCTAATTTCAATGTTACACAATTTAAAAAGGAAAATTTGGGAAATGGTGTATTCGGTGTTTTATTGGGTTTATTAATAACTTTAGATAAATTCGACACTTTATTATTAATTAGTAAGCTGAAAAGTTGGAAAAAGGATGTTACAAAAACTTTTAATGATAAAAAAGACTACGATTTATTTATAAAAAGTTGTGGCTTGCCTAAAAATTTTATTTATATTTTGGATAATATAAGAAAAGATTTATATTCCACAAATAAAAGGTACTATGAATCCAAATACTGATAAAGTTTATTCGGCTATTAGCATAGCATATTAACACAGAAAGCAAAATTCGGAAATGCAAAAAAGAGATGACTGGTGCAAAAGTTTAGAAATCCATAAATCACTGACGAAGATGATGCGCCTATAGCTGTCTGGAACGGTTCTACTTTAGAGTTAACTAATAAATAAAGAAAGTATGGAAATCTATCTATGAAGAAAAAATCATTAATTATTAGCGTAATAGCAATCTTAGGCTTAATTTTCTCGCTGGGTTTAACACAACAAAAAGTTTCAGCAAGTCGATGGACTACATACAGGCATCCCAGAGAAGTAAAAGTCATTAAGCCGATAAAGATTTACAAAATGAAATTTGCCTATCCATTGTATAAAACACATGCAATCGGTTCTAAAACTCTAAAAAAAGGACAGAAAGTAAAAATTCAAATTGCTGCAAGTTATGAATGGATTGTAACTCACAAAGGCTGGTCCAATGGATATTTCAAGCATGGTGGCAAATATTTTTGGCAATGCCCTACACCAACAGGTTGGTATAAACTGGTCAAATAGTTTTTAGAAAAGCTGTAATTACAATGAAACATAAAATATCAATTAGTTTTGTGGTTTTAATTTTATTAATTAATTTGTTTGTCTTTGCAAAGCCAACTACTGTTAATGCTGCAAACTATAAGCCATATTCTTATTGGATCAAAAAGGATTTATATAATTCTAAGGAACATAAAGTTGTTTTAACTAAAAATATTGAAATCAGGAGGATTAGATGGCATAAAGAGGGTGTTGGCCATCAATATCTCGCTGAGAAGAAATTGCTCAAAAAAGGAACTAATATAAAAATATTAGCTAATAAACAAGGAGGCTATTATTGGGCCTTGTTCGGTAAATATTCTAATTGGGTATATCCACATAAAACCGCAAACTGGTTTAAAACCAAAGCTGAATATATCCAAGATGAACTTAATAGGCAGAAGAGGAAAGAAAAAAAGTTTGTTGCTTCAAAATACAAAAAATACGACATATTTTTAAAGAAACAAACTTTTTATATAAAAAATCAAGGTGAATTTTCATTTGGAGATACTGTTCTTAGTGATCATAAAATTAATATTTTCTGCGGCTTAGATAACAAGTCTAAGAATCCAATTGATATTGCCAATTTTGTTAATAAGTATTTTTCAATATCAATTGCTGATATTCCACAAACAATATCTTTCAGTTCGGAAGATGAGAGACCTGTTCAACCAGGGAAAAGAGCTGGTATTAAGCTAGTTAGTTTGCCTTCACTTACTTACAAAAAAGGTATGATTTTAAAAGTTACATCTTCTGATAAAAACAACTTACGCTTAGATAACAAAAACTTACAAATATCATTAAAGTAAGCACAACAAAAAAGCCTTTAAGAACTCGTCTAGACAACTTTTCTTAAAGGCTAATCACTGTAGACAAAAGCTTTTTGTCTACCCTATTTTAGCAAATTTTAAAGGAAAAATAAATATGACCGTTTATAAACGTGGCAATACCTGGACTGTACAGGTTTCCTGGTATATTAACGATCCAGATACTAAATCTGGTAAAAAGAAAAAATATAAAACCAAAGGTGGTTTCAGAACTAAGGCGCAAGCTAAAAAATGGGAAAATGAACAGATTTTAGCAAAAAATAAAAACAATATTACAAATGAAAATCCAGTTTTTGCTGATTTTTTCTGGGACTGGGCAACGACATATCGCATCCCAGGCAAAACAGATGGTACCAAGAGAAGATATACTTATATTAGCAATGTGGTTAAAAAATATTTTGGTACTACTAGAATAAATGATATTAATCGCTCTGTATATCAAAATTTCATCAACGAATATGGTAAAACTCATTCTAAAGTAACCATTAAAAAGTTAAATGGTATTCTAAAATCATGTGTTTCAGATGCACATGAAGAAGGTATTATTCCACAAAATTTTACTAATCGAATTAACGAAGTCTGGAATGAAACAAGGGCACGACATATTGAATATTTGTCAATTAAAGAAATTCAGTCCTTACTTAAGGTTACCCAAAGCAGTCTAAATCGAAAGCATACGACTCCTTATGCGATTTTAACTGCAATAGAGACAGGAATGAGAGCGGGCGAAATTTTGGCTCTTAAATGGTCAGATATTGATGATAAAAAGCAAACCATCAAAATTAGCAAGTCATACGATTACATATCTAAAAAAATTAAACCGCCTAAAAATGAAAGTTCAAAAAGAGTAATCTATGTTTCAAAGTCTTTATTAAATACATTAAATGAGCTTAAGGAAAATAATCAAGAATTCATTTTCGCAAAATCAAATGGTGAATTACCTACTGACAACGCTCTAAATAAGGTTCTGAGATATCGCTTGAAAGAGGCAAATATATCTAAGAAAGGTTTTCATTTTCACAGCTTGCGACATTGCCACGTTGCTTATTTAGTTGCTCACCACGTTGACTGGTATGAAATTAGTAAACGGTTAGGTCATTCTAACATTGGAATTACGATGGATACTTATTCATACATGATTGACGAAATGAAGGCTACACAGCAAAAAATACTTGCAAATGCCCTAGATTCAATGAATGAACCACAGAAATTACATTTAGCATAGTTTGGCTAACATTTGGCTAACATCAACGCTTCAAAATACTGTTATAACAGTATTTTCATTACTAATATAAAGACCACCCGGATCATTTATAGTAGATTAAACCTTAAGGATTGAAAACCTAAGAAGTTTAAAAGTTGGCTAACATTTTTCAATAAAAACCGCTCTAATTATAAATAGAGCGGTTTTTTTGAAGCCTTGTGTTACTAATTATTATGCTTCTGATTGCTTATTAAAAAATGGATTGCATTCAAAATCTGAATAATGGTAATTCTTTAATTGCTTAGCTAATTTTTGTGACCGGTAATAATATTCCGCCCCAAATTCCTGAATCTTTGGCTATAGTTAAAACTTGGTAATCATTGAGCTTAGAAATATTAAAGTATAAATAGCACCTGCAGTTTGATATCAGCCTCGCAAAGCAAGCCAATTACGACCATGAGCTTTTGCTTTATTTGAAAAGAAGACCCAATTTAACTTCTTTTTGTTCCTATCAAAATAATTAATTAAACAAAAAATCCTCAGAAACTTTAGATTCTGAGGATTTTTGCTTAGTTATATTATATAAAAGAGCTCAAGATTAAGCTATAACCTTAAACAACAAAGCTGCTAGCAGGCCACCTACTATGGGACCAACTACTGGTACCCAGCTATAAGCCCAATCCGACTTACCTTTATTAGCAATCGGTAAAAGCTGATGGGCTAATCTAGGACCAAAATCACGAGCAGGATTAATTGCATAACCTGTAATTCCCCCAACTGAGAAAACGCAACCAGCAATTAACAATCCTGCAAGAATTGGATTCAAATTAGCAGGAATATTAGCTTTAGTAAAAGCTAACAAGCCGTAAACAAAGATAAAAGTACCCACTACTTCCGCAAAGAAATTCCAAAAGTAATTTCTAATTGCCGGTTCAGTACTAAACGTTCCTAAAATCAATTCTTGATCAGTAGTCTCGGCCCAATGAGGATAATATGTTAACCAGACCATTACTGCACCAACAAAAGCACCTGCTACTTGGGCAATAATATAAGGCAAAACCGACGACCAAGCAAACTTACCTGCTGTAGCCATGGCAATTGTGACTGCTGGGTTAAAATGCCCTGGACTTAACCAGCTTACAAAATATACGCTAAGTGTCACAGCTAGCCCCCAGCCTAAAGCAATTGCAATCCAGCCTGCACCATTTGCTTTTGACTTTTTCAAGTTAACAGCTGCACATACTCCATCACCAAATAGTACAACAAAAGCTGTTCCTATAAACTCACCTATGAGTTGCATCATTAAACTATTATGCATAATTTTCCCTTTTCTATTTTAGAATGTGTTAATTATACCCTAAGCACGATGCAAATAACAATTTAAAGTTTTACTGATTCTTAATATTTAAAGGTGCTAATTGCTGTTCAATCTCAGTTAGCCCAACACCAGCCTGGATAAGTGAGGCTGCAGTGTATGCTCCTTCAACAAAAGCAACATCATACAAATGAATTTTTTTATTAGTCATTTCAGTAGCCATTTCTAAATTCATTTTTGCACTGCCTAAATCATAAAAAGCCAAAATTTCTTCAGCTTGATTAGTTGAAAAAGCCGTTAAAATTTTATCCATGCTTGTTCCAATTTCATCACTGCTGTTCCCACCTGCGCTTGTAATTGAAACATCACTTGCTACTTGAGCGAGTAACTTATCTAATCCTATAACAAGTTCAGGAACGTGCGAGACTAATGTAATACCTAATTTCATAATAAACCTTCAGTTTCTAATAAAGCAGTAAATAGATATGCGCTTGATTGTGCCCCTGGATCAACATGACCCTTGGCTCTTTCACCTAGATATGAGGCACGTCCCTTTTTAGCAACTAAATCTTTAGTAGCTTCAACTGCACTAGCAATTTTATTCTCCGTGAGCGTGTGCGCTTTAATTTCTGGAATTACTGCTTGCCAAACGTCCACCATCGTTTTATCACCCGGCTCAGCTCCACCACGTTTTTCAATACCATTTAAAGCAGCTGTTAGTAGATCAACTAGATCAGTGGTAGTGCTACTTTTTTTTGCCATTTCTAAAAAAGCAGTACCGTAAAGCGGACCTGAAGCACCGCCAACCGTAGAAATTAGTGTCATAGCAATAACTTTAAAGGTTTCTGGCAAACTTGATGGTTTTGTTTTTAATTTGGCCATGACGGCTTGCATCCCGCGATCCATATTAAAGCCGTGATCACTATCACCAATTGGAGTATCTAAATCGCTTAAGAATTGCTTATTAACTGCTATTTTATCAGCAAACTTAGCCATCCATATTATCAAATTATTAACCGTTAATGTCATTTTTATCTCCTATTACCAACCAATAGTTTCAACTGGCTCATTTAAATACTCTAACCACTGTTTTGCTTGTAATTCAAAAACCGTAAGCGAAATTCCTGCCATATCGATTGAGGTCATATAATTGCCAACTTTCATCCAAACTGGCTTTATCTGCTTTTGCGCTAAATTATTTAGCAAGTCATTACTAAATATATATTGTTCCATTAATGGTGTTGCTCCTAAGCCATTGACTAAAACCGCATATTGCTTTTGAGGGTCAAAATGTATTTCTTGATCAATTTTGCTAACAAGTTCAGTCACTAATGCTTGAGATGATTTTATTTTTTCCCGGCGATAGCCTGGCTCTGAATGAATACCGACACCATATTCAATTTCATCGTTTTTTAATTCAAAACCTGGTTTCCCTGTTTCGGGATTAGTAGCAGCAGATAGAGCAACTGCAACAGTTTTAATATTTGGCAAAATTTCTTGCGCTAGCTGACTAATTTCTGGCAAGGAAGCTCCTGCTTGCGCAGCTGCACCCAAAACCTTATGAACTAAAATTGTTCCGGCAACTCCACGACGACCTTGCGTGTACATACTATTTTCTACTGCAATATCATCGTCAACTATAACTGAGTCAACTTTAATTCCATCCATTTCAGCCATATCTTTAGCCATTTCAAAGTTCATTACATCACCAGAGTAATTTTTTATAACTAAAAAGACCCCACGTCCTTGATCAGCTGCTTTAATTGTTTCATAAATCTGATCAGGTGTTGGAGAAGTAAAAATTTGACCACAAACTGCACCTGTGAGCATTCCCTTGCCGACAAAGCCAGCATGAGCCGGCTCATGACCTGAACCTCCACCACTGACAAGTCCAACTTTATTTACCATAGAAGCTTGATCTGAGCGTATTACAGCTGCAGTTTTTGGGATGGAGGTAATAATTTGCGGATACGCCTTAGTCAGTCCAGACAACATTTCTGAAACAACATCAGCTGGATTATTAATTATTTTTTTCATGATAAACTTTCCCTTTAATAATTTTTATTACAATACTAAGTATAGCAGAAAACGTTTTCAATATCTGTGATAATGATATATTATAAAAAAATTAATAATTTTACATTGATAGCTAAGCTATTTTTTAAATTACTTCTTAAGATTTAACTTGAAATCTTCTCTGTAATTTAGTATGATACTGATTAAATATTTATGAAAGGTTAACGATTATGACGACTAGCAACGTAACTGATCAACCACAAGTTAAATATTATTTTTGGTATTTTGTTTTTTTAAACTAAATGCCTAGTTTGTCATTTATTTGACACACTGGCCTACGGCAATTGTGTCAAAGTCTTAAGTGTTTACTTCTTAATAAAGAACTCACACAATTGTCGTCAGTTGTGTGAGTTTTATTTTTAGGAGAAATTTATGAAGACTGTCAAAAAAATCACTTTTGATACATTAAATGGTTTATCAATCGGTATTGTTGTAGCCCTAATTCCAGGAGCTTTAATTGGGCAATTAATTAAAGCACTTTTACCAACTTGGCCCCAACTCAATTTTATCTTAGTATTAACCGCCTTTGCTGCAGCACTTTTACCCGTAATTAGTGCTGTGTGTGTCGGAATGACTGGTAACTTAACCCCGATTCAAACTGCTTCAATTGCCCTGGCTGCAGTCGCTGGAGCCGGTAATTTTATGATGAAAAATGGAAAGATTATGGTTATTGGTAATGGGGATGTCGTTAATACTACAATCACAATCATGCTAGCTTATGGCCTGGTTTTATTTTTAGGCCAAAAACTTAAAGCTTACACCATTTTACTAGTCCCTTTAATTGTTTTAGTGGTTGCTGGTGGAATTGGGTGTTTAACTAGAGGTCCAATTGGCCAACTAACTGCGCTTATTGGCGTGGGGGTTGAACATTTAACTAATTTACAACCAATAATTATGGGTATTTTAATGGGCATTGTATTTGCTCTGTTAATTGTTTCGCCAATTTCTTCTGTCGGGATTGCTACAGCAATTAGTATTTCTGGAATTGCTGCAGGTTCTGCTAATCTAGGAATCACAGCGGCTAGTTTTGCTTTAGCCATTTTTGGCTGGAAAGCTAACTCTTTTGGTACTTCAATTGCACATTTTTTAGGTTCACCAAAAATGCAAATGGCAAATTTAATCACGCAACCTAAACTACTGGTCCCTTTAATGATTAACGCCGGAATTATGGGCGGCTTGGGCGCAATTTTCAAAATTGCTGGTACCCCAATGAGTGCAGGCTTTGGCTTTTCTGGATTGATTGGCCCGATTGCAGCAATGACAGGCAGGACAAATGATTTTGGTTCAATAATTTTAATTACGATTCTCTTCTTTATTCTACCAATTGCTCTTGGTCTAATTGCTAACTATATCTGTAATAACAGGTTGCATTTCTTTAATAGTCAAGACTTTGAACTAGACTTTAAATAAAAACCTCTAGTCAAAAAGAGCCTCAATGTGCTTGCTTAACATTGGTAGTTGGTAATTGGTAATTGGTATAATTAATTATCATTCAAATAAAAGAAGGTTATTAAAATGATTAAGTTTTATGGTTACAAGCGTTGCTCAACATCGCGTAGTGCACAAAAATGGTTAGCTGACCATCATGTCAAAATTGACTTTCAAGACTTGGTTGAACAGCCACCAACAAAAAATGAGCTGATTAAATGGCTAACTAAGTATCAAGATCGCGGGTTAAAGTATTTCTTCAATACACACGGTCAAGATTATCGGCAACTGCATCTTAAAGATAAAGTTAGTGCGATGTCGATTTCGGAAGCCGCCGAGATGATGTCCCAAAATGGCAAATTAATTAAGCGTCCGCTTGTAGTTAGCAAACAGAATTTAACATGTGGATTTAATGAAGATCTTTATCAAAAGACTTGGCTAAATGAGCAGGCATGATTGCCTGCTTTTATTTTGAAATGCTTCTTTCATAACTTAATTAGAACATGTAAAATAGATAAATAAAAAGGAGAATTATATGAAATATAATCAATACGCTTATATTGAAACTGACTATAAAACTCAAGTCAAAGAACTTCTTAAAATCAAATTCTTGCCAGCAAATTTTGAACAACTGACTTTCAGTGAATTATTGACTACAATGGTTGCCAATGTTCTAGCTGAAGTTAATCCACAAGATGAAGACGCCCGTAAAGCTAAATTAACTGAATTTGCCGTATCGAGTAACCAAAACTTGACAGCTTTTCTAACTAATAAACCAGAAAAAATCTCAATTGAGCAATTTTACAACGTTGCCTTACAATTATTAGGTTATCACGTTCAATACGACTATGATTTAGCTAACCCAGTAAAATTTATGAAAAAGCAAGCCTTACCAACCGTAAGTCAAATTGATAATTCCACCGACTTGATTGCAGCTTTTTATCGGTTGCTAAATACTCGCACTAAAAATGGGCAAATATTACTTGATGTAATGGCTGGCAAGGGCTATTTTTATGACCGCCGAAATGAATTACCGCAAAATGAATTTGTTTTATTCAATGGCAAAAGTCAACCAGTCTTTGATACCAGTAAAGTCATTCGCGAAGTAGTCTACGTTGAATGTGATCTCGACACAGATGGTGATGGGCAAACTGACTTATTACAAACCACCATTTTTAGACCTAGTGAAAGTGCTAAAATGCCTATTCCTGCACTTTATACTGCCGATCCTTATTTTGGTGGTGTAATTGCTAATGAAAAGCGTAACCATAGTGTTGATGAAAACTTAACTGATGCAACTATATGGTCTAATCCTCAGTACCAGCCCGCCAATCATATCAAGGCTAAAGCACCCACTAGTAGCAATACTGAAGCAAATCCAGCAACTGAACGAGCATTAAATAAAGCACCTTATACTTTAAATGAATATATGCTTGCTCGCGGCTTTGCTAGCGTTGTGGCTGGAGCAATTGGTACTCGTGGTAGCGACGGCCTGCGCATTACAGGAGGACCTGAAGAAACTGAAAGTGCTAAAGCTGTTATCGAATGGCTACACGGTGATCGAATTGCTTATACCGACCGCACTAGAAAGCACGAAACTAAAGCTAATTGGTGCAATGGTAACATCGGAATGACTGGACGGTCATACTTAGGGACTTTACAAATTGCACTAGCGACAACTGGAGTAGCTGGACTCAAAACGATTGTTTCAGAAGCCGCCATTTCTTCTTGGTACGACTACTACCGTGAACATGGTCTAGTAATTGCACCGGAAGCTTGTCAAGGAGAAGACTTAGATATGCTAGCTGAAACTTGTCAGTCTAATCTCTGGGATGCCGGTGACTATCTCAAAATCAAGCCCAAATATGACGAAATGCAAAAAACTCTGTTGGCAAAAGCCGATCGCCTAACGGGGCAATATTCTGACTTTTGGGATGTCCGTAATTACCGCCATCATACTGACCAAATTAAATGCTCATGGATTAGTGTGCACGGCTTAAATGACTGGAATGTTAAACCCAAAAATGTTTATAAAATCTGGCAAAAAGTTAAAAATTTACCAATTGAACACCACCTCTTTTTACATCAAGGCCCACACTACAATATGAATAACTTGGTTTCAATCGATTTTACTGACTTGATGAACTTATGGTTCGTGCACGAATTGTTAGGTATTGAAAATCAGGCGTATAAGCAATGGCCACAGGTAATGATTCAGGATAACTTAGAAGCTGACACATGGCATCAAGAACAAGACTGGAGTAATGATTGCGGTCATGAATCAACTTACTACCCAACCGATGATGGTCAATTGCAAAAAGATGGCAATGGTCAAAAGCAGCTTGCCTTTACTGATGTTGGGGGAAAGGAATTTAAAAAGGCTAAAATTTCTGAAAGCGATTGGCAAAATCAATTTATTAGTGGTGCTAAAAAGTGGACCAAAGTCAGTTTACGTTTTACCACTGAAGAATTTATTCACCCGGTCACTATAGTGGGACGACCAACGGTAAAAGTACGAGTTTCATCTAATCTTAATAAAGGGCAATTATCAGTTGCCCTCGTAGAATTAGGCGAGCGTAAGCGATTAACTCCCACTCCCCGTTTGATTATGCCTGGAGGGCAAGAATTAGGCTATCGTTTTGGAACCGATACCTTGCAAGAATTTATGCCTGATAAAGTAACGTCCGCTAAATTAATCACTAAGGGGCACATGAACTTACAAAATTATGCTGATTTGAAAAAGCCGAGGGCGATTGAGGCAAACCAATTTTATGACTTGGAATTTCAATTGCAGCCAACTTACTACAAATTACCAGTTCAAAGTCGCTTATGTCTGATAATTTATTCAACTGATCAAGGTATGACCAAGCGGCCACTTGAAGACACAACTTACACAGTTGATTTAACGCAAACCGAAATTAGGTTTAATCAACAATCATAATAGTTCTTGATTAAATTAATTTTAATAACCGCTAGCTTTTATGAGCTAACGGTTATTCTTCTTTTCTCTTATTTTTACGTGCTAGTGGGGGCAGCTCCTAATTCAGTAGCTAATCCCACTTTATGCACATGGTCACTTCTAAAAAATCTAGCCCTAAGCTTAAATTAAATCGGATAGTATCGCTAAATATATATGGGGTTAAGTAATGGTCAACCATCCAGCGTAAGCAAATCATCAGAATTAAGACAAACTTGATATTCGTAAAACACAATAATAATAGGATTATACGTTACATATTTTTGTCAGTTCTGCACATACTTTATTTTTAAATTTTTGCATGTAAACTGTGGCAGATGATTTTTTAGAACTATTTTTTGAAATTTCAGTTTAAATAAATAGAAAAATTTTAAGTAATTGAAGCTAATTTGATCTTCCATAACTTCTATATTTTCTAAAACGATTAAAATTTTGGTAAATAAAGTTCTAACTGATAGTTTAAAATCAAGCAACTTTGCTTTAGGCATTCACCAATAATTTAAGTCTATCGTGATTGCCTACCTAATCATTAATAATTTTTTACTATGTCCAAACTACCTATTATGACTTCTTTAAGTTAAACAATGATCGTAAGTTCAACTAAAAAACACAATAATAAAGTTTATAGTTGTTACTAACACAATTTAGACACTACATAATAATTAGATGATTAATTTTTATCATAAAAGAAGTTATAATTATATTATATCTAAATGGAATTTTATTGAAAAATATATACTTGTATATTATAATTGTAGTATTTTAAAGAAGCGCTTTCTTACAATCCATATAACATAAATTTTATTTAAGGAGAATATTTTTATGGATTTAAATTTGTTAAAAACTTAAATTAATCGAGCTTATTTACTTTTTAAAATATAGCTAAATAGCTGCTTATATGCATTGTATACTTTTCAAAATAAAGTATTTATAATATGGAGTTTTTAAATATATGTTACGGAAAATAAAAATTCTTCTATATTTACTAATATCAATTATAGTAATTGTTCTATTTTTTGAATTGATTAGTTCCTCAGATAATAATTCAGTTCCAAACAATAAAACAGTCATTGATGTCTATGGGTCAAAAGTTGTTAAAAATTGGGATAAAAAAAATACTATTAAATGGAATAAAAAGCACAATAAAAAGAACTTTTTTAAGACCTTAAAGCATTTTTCTAAAGATAATCATATAGCACTGGTTAAATTACGAACTGATAATTTTAATGGTCATCAAACTAAAATTGTTTATGATTTGGGAACAAAGACTAATAATTTTTCTCTTTATCAAAATAAATCCGTTAAAAAACTGACGAATAAGGATTTTGAACTAGAAGAAATATATGGGTTATATTGTACTAATGCTAATCCAAAAGTGTTAAAGCAACTTTTATCACAATTGCATACATTGGGAATGAAAGTGCACATAATTGATAACCCCTTATCAATCAAATCTTTTCTGCTATCAATTTTAGCTGATCTTTCTACTACCAATTTACTTATTACTGCAAATATCATTGGCATTCTATTTATTGTCATGGTACTAGAAAAAGTTTATCGTTTTAAAGCTTATGCAGTTATGAAGATTAATGGTTTAAGTACTAATCAAATCATTATTACGGATTTAAAAGATGAAGCTGTAAGTCTTGTTTTGGCCTTCAGCTTAATTATTGGTGGAATACTTATTTGGAGTTTCTGCACTTTAACTCGTAGTAGCTTTAGTTTTTTCATACCGCGTTTGTGTGGGATTTTAGTGATATTATTTCTTGCCTTTTTTATTTTAAATTTCTTGTCTTATGCGGTTTTGTCATTAATCAACCCTTATACAGCAATAAAAGGAGCTGAACATACACGACCTTTTTTATTGATTGGTTATATCTTAAAAGCCGTACTTTTAATTTTGATTATAATTAATACGATTTCGTTATACAACAGCAATAAAACTTACACGAACGATGTTAAAATTATTAAAAAGTGGCATATGAAAAAGAATACATACTCTCCATTGCTCGTATGGCATATTAATGATCATCAAGAAGATAGAAAAGTTTCTCGGATGGTTCATAGATTGATAGGCCAGTCCTCAAGCGCGATTTTGGCACAAAATTCGCAACAATTTCAGCCAAAAGCTCGTTCAACTGAGCCTGAAGATGGCAATGTTATTATTGCCAATCAAAATTTTATTAATCAAAGTGAATTCCATTTACAACCTCGCAAATCTAGCGACAAGCAAATTTTATTGTTAGTCCCTCGCAACCGATTAGACCAGGTTAAACAAGCTAAAAAGCAGTTAAAAAGCTTCATTAAATTTCAAAATACTTTACCAAATTATTATCAAAAAAATTATTCACCCGTAATTCAGGTTATTCCGATTGCTAGTGATCAACAAATTTTTAATTATACTATTGGATATGAAATTTCATCATCAATATCAACCAATCCTTTAATTGTTGTTGTGAATGATAAGCTATTGTCAGATGATTTTTATGCAGCAACCATCACACAGGGTACGATTCAGTTCACTAAACTTAAACTGCTTAAAACTTTGACTAAGCAGTTAGGTTTAACTCCATATGTGATTGGGATAAGTAGTAAACAAGGTCGATTAGATGATTATAATCGTAAAGCAAATAATGAATTAATCATGTTAACCATCATAACAGTTTTATCACTGTTCCAACTATCCTTCATTATTTTATTTGTGAGTTCAACTTTCTTGCAAAGTCAACGGCGAAAAATGGCAATTTATCGAGTATTTGGCAAATCGAATACCAAACTTGTTGGTTCGTTCCTATTTATCAATCTAGGATGTGATTGGTTAATTGTTACCTGTATTTTATTAAAATTAAAATATTTAACTTTGATGCCAATAGCTTTAACGTATCTTTTATTAGAAGGTTTAATTATCTTATTAATGTGGCACTGGGCGGAGAAAAATTTATTAATTACGCTTAATCATGGGAATTAGGAGTTACAAAATGCTTGAAATCGAACATCTTACTAAAAAATTTAAAGAAAAAACTATTTTTACAGATCTTACTTACAATTTAGAAACTGGTAAAAGTTATGCAATTGTTGGTAAAAGTGGCGCGGGCAAAACAACTTTTTTGAATGTATTAAGCGGATTGGAAGCATCAACAACAGGTAAGGTTAATTTTAATGGCTTAACTGTTAATTCCAAAAATCAAAGAAAACTATATCGTGAAGATTTCGGTTTTATTTTTCAAAACTTTGCCTTAATTGATATGCAAACCGTTAAGCAGAACTTGCTACTTGGTCTGGCAAACCAAAAATTGGCTAAAACTGAAATAGATACTAAAATGAGACAAGCCTTAGAGCAAGTTGGTCTAGACAAGTTGCCACTTAAGCAAAAAGTATACACTTTAAGTGGCGGTGAACAGCAACGTGTAGCATTAGCACGAATCATTTTGAAAGAACCACAGGTGATTTTTGCTGATGAACCGACTGGGTCACTAGATTCAGAAAATAGTCAAATTGTTTTAAAAACCTTGCTAACTGGCTTTGATCCCAAAACAACGATTATGATTGCGACACATGATCCAAAGGTTTGGCGGCAATGTGATTATGTGATTAAACTCAGTAATAAAAATATCACACTTACTCCAAACTGATTTTAAAAATAAAAGTAAATTAAAACCGATAATATATTTTATCAAAAAAGAAGTTTTATTTTTGAAATAAGTCTCGAAAATTAGACAACTTTCCGGACTTTTTCTATAACTAAAATTACCTAAAGAACAAAAAATCAATCTTTATCATAAATAAAAAATAGTTGCTCAATTAACCATTTAGCTAAACTAGACTAATGTATTTAAATTAATATTGATTAACTTTAAATTTCAGCAATACCAAAATAAATAGAGCATCTTCCGTAAAGCAAAGACTAAAAACATTAACTAGTGCCACAAAAATACAAGCATTACCTGCATAACTTTAAAAAGTGCTACCAATATTTAATTGACAACTAGCAATAAATATAGCAATATAAACGCATAAAGCGCTTTAATTTTAGAAATAATTGAAAGGATAAAATTATGTATAAAGAAATTGGTTACATCGTCCTGATATTTTTACTTTATGTCCTAGCAAAAAAATTTAATAATTGGTCAATTTTTAAATTCGCTAAAAAAAACCGAGGCGGCTTAATCTTAACATTTTCGATAATAGGACTGCTTTATACTTTAATCGCGTACAAATTTAAATTCAATCATATCATGCCAAGTTTGATAAGTATTTTAGTTGTTATTATGCTAATTGGTCTGTTCTACATTTTCAAAGATCATTCAGCCCAAAAATAAATAATAAAACCTCGAAGTTAAAGCAATTTCGAGGTTTTACTATTGATATCCTAAAATTTTTTAGTTAAGTTAATGAATTCATATATGCCATCATTTGATTTTTGCATTTTAGAACCTTCTTTTTTAAATCCTGCTCTCTGATAAACTTTAATGGCACGTTTATTGAAGCTAGCCACTGACAGAAGAATCATTTTATAATTGAAATTTTTTTGTACAAATGCTTCGATTTCTTTTACAAAATTTAATCCTAAGCCTTGTCCAGTTAAATCCGGTCTCAATCCTAAACCAATTTCCACCTTTTTTTCTGACAATCTTTCTAAGCAAAAATACCCCACAAGTTCATCTTTATCATCTAAAACCTGATAATACTTATTTCCTCGTAACCTTGAAGTGATTATTTCTTCAAAATCTTCTGGGTCATTTTCCATATTATAAAAATCATACTGGCCACTGTAATGCCATTTTCTAGCAATCTGGTCTGCATTTGCTTGAGTTAGTTGTGTTATTTTTTTATATTTCATTTTTTCACCTTCTGCTTTTTGTTGTAAAGTCTATTAAATATTAATAATTTTAATTATATTATCAATAATATATAACTTACAAGCCAATAATTTTACATAACTTTTTTGATAATAGATAAAAAAGCAACACTTAGTTTAGTGTCGCTTTCTTTTATAGTGATTAACTATTTAACAATTTTTCTTATTATTAAATAGAAAACTGACAAGCCGATTACTTGAATTATTCCAAGGGTTATGCTAATGGTGTCAAAACACTAAAATTCTTGAATATCCAGCAATATATAATTGGTGGTAATAGTAGTAATTCCAATTGCTACTGGAACAAATATTTTATTTACTACATATCTTAAAATTAAAACTTTTTAGTCAAAGTTAATTGCGTCTAGCTTTTTCTGGATCTCGGCCTAAATATTCCAGTGCCATTTGTTCTGAATAATAAAGCAACAACTTTATTGGCTTTCTATTTAACTTATTAGCAACACTTCAGAAAATATTATAAACTATCTATTTATAGCTTATAGCTTTTTTGCTAGCCTCCCAAGATATATTTTATGACTTGTATATAGTATCTTTTAATAGCGTTTTTTACGGAAAATCAGATAACCTAGAATAAAGAAAATGATAATGTAAAACATTGACCCGATAAGGATTTGATTATTATTCAGATGAGTTGTTTCAACATACATTGAGTAATTACCGAACTGGCGAGTTAAATTAAGCATATTTAATGGATTCCACCTCATCACATTGACGAACTTATTTAAATTTAACAAATTACTAGAAACAGTTTGCCCCATGAATACTAACAAAAAACTTAGAGTAACTACAATGGCATTATTATTAATTAAACAAGATAGTAAGAAAACAAGTGTTATGATTAGCATTGTCGTAACTAGATCAACCATGAATGCCGTTAACATGTTTTCCCAAATTGACTGACCGTATAGATAGGTCATTGTCCACACTGCTGAAGTTCGAAAAAGCGTATAATGCAAACAAAATGTATAAACAAGTGCCAGTAAGTGCAAAAAGACATCATACAGAAACAGTACAATGTACTTTGACAAATAAACATAAACCTTATTAGTGGCTTTATATAATAGAGTTAAGATGGCATTATTCTGAAATTCCATCGAGAAGGTCGTAGCACCTATTACAACCAGTATAAACATAATCCAATCAGGTGCATCAAAACATAGTACTAGTAACAGCTTGTTTTCTTCACCGCTCAGCGCATAGCCTGCCAAGATCATCAATACTAATAAAATTATAGGAGCAATCCAAGCTATTTTTTTGTGACGTAACTTATAAAATTCTTGTTTGATACTATAAAACATCATTTATTCTCCATCTTATAATTTAAACCCGCCGATTTTTGAAGAGGTAATAGCCTATAATCGCAAACAAAATACCATAAATCAACGTAGTCACAATCAATTGCATGTTAGTCAAATTGGATTTAAGGATAATCGAACTTCTGGTCAACTGCTGGGAAATAAAAATCATATTAAGCGGGTTCCACTTGATAATCTTAACCAGTGATGGCAGAGACGACATCAGACCAGCTGAAAGACTGGCACCAAAAAAAGCTAGGGCTAAGCCAATACAGATTACTACTGCATTGATTTTAACAAGCATGGTCAACATGAAGGATAACCCAATGATGAAAACAGAGTAGATTACTTCACCAAACATATTAAGTATAAGAGCGTCTCTCAACGTATGTGCATGAAAAGCTGCACCCCAACTAAATCCACCAGGTACAAAAAGCCAATTCAATATAAAAGTGAATAGAATAGCACCAATTGTCAGTATAAAGCCATAAACAAAAACAACAATGAGCTTGGCCAGATAAATTTTGAGTTTGCTTGAATTTTTGTAGATTAGCATAATAATCGTATTATTGCTGTACTCCATGGCAAAAAATGCAGACCCAACAGCAATCAGAATAATTGGAATCCATTCGACTGATCCAAAACCAAATGCCAATGTATTCTTGGTAATGTTTGTTGTTAGTGCACTGTAGACCATCAAAACAAGCATAGTTATTACTCCATACATTGCAACCTTTTGGTGGTAAAATTTATAGAACTCTTCTTTGAGACTAACGCCCATCTTCCTTACCTCTTTCTCGGTCCAGAATGTTAACGACAAGTTCCTCAAAGCTAGCCTCTAATGGCAGTATTTCTTGCAAGTGGATATTATTTTTTAAAAGTACATCATGAATAGCAAAAATGTTTTTTTGATCTATGACTAAGAAATTATTCTTGAGTATAAATGGAATCTTTTCTTTCTGCAGAAGAGACATTGCTCGATTATTATCTTCCGTGAGTACTTTATATTTTTGTTTACTAGTCTTATTAAATTCCTCAATTGGTTGGTCAACAATAATTTTACCTGAAGTTATCAGTACCACTTGAGTCATAATCTTTTGCAGTTCACTTAAAATATGACTCGAAATAAGAAAAGCTGTTCCTTGATCGGCGTAGCGTTTAATTAACTTGCGCACGCCAATGGTAGCTTCAATATCTAGGCCATTCATTGGTTCATCTAAAATTACTAACTGAGGTTGATTAAGTAAAGCGATTGCAATCCCTAATTTCTGTTTCATGCCTAAGGAATAACCCTTAGCTTTATTATTAATATAAGAATCCATCTGCAAAGTGGAAACCAATTGAGTTAGATCTCTTTTATCACGGGCATATAATTCTAGATTCTGTCTTCCCGTTAAAAATGGATAGATAGCTGGATGCTCGATCAAAGCGCCAACCCTTGCTAAAGCCCTATGATTAGTCTCAGTGACTGGACGATTACCCACGGTGATACTACCGGTAAACTTCGTCAAGCCTAAAATGGTTTTCATAATCGTGGTTTTCCCTGCACCATTAGGTCCAATTAAACCGACAATTTCACCTGCCTTAATCTTCAAAGAAATATTTTTTATAATTTTAATTTTTCCTATATAAGTGTTTACATTACTGACTTCAAGTATTCCTTCATTAGCGTGTTTCATTTTTAAATTAAACCTCTAAAATAATTTAAATTCATTTTACTTCATAAGTCGTTATACTGTAATACATATATAATATACCATAACAAAGTAATATGCAACTTGCCTTTAAGTTATATGAAAAGCAAAAAATAAATAAATACCAATTAATATGAAATATCGAATTTGTAGAATTTTTCTATTTAGAAATGTAATTTTTAGTTGCTGGATTAGTTTTCCTACCATACTCATGTTAATGAATAGTAAGCGAACCAATTCTACTATCAACTTTGTCAGCTTGTTATTAAAGTTTGGAATTTAACTAAATGTGCCTTAACTACATATATTTTTACCTTTATAACAAAATTTTCGATTAAAAATAAGCCCTAAAAATTGCTTAATTTTCAGGGCTTATTTAATAATTAATATATTTATTTTATGTGTTGTTTAATATTGTTTACTAAATTTAAATTGATTCTGAAATTTTAAATATTATGTCTCCATGTTATTTGTTAGTTTAATTGATTACCATATCACCATATTTACTAGTAACTTTAAGTGTTGGAGCCTTATCTACTACAAATGAGAAGTGAGATAATTTGTTATTTCCACGGAACTTAATAGTGCTCGTAGGATCGGTTGAAAGGTAATAAGACATTTGGGAAGGATTAATCATTTTGAAATCTCCATCTACAGTTTTAAATGTACTATTGCCTAACATTTGAGAATTTTTAATTTTAACATCACCGTCAGTCAAAAATGCTGTTACTTTAAATTTACTGTTAGTGATAAACATATCTGAATTGTCTGAATGTATTGAACTATTTGCTAATGTCGAATTTGTTACTTTTAAATCGCCATTTGATAAACGTAATTTAGAATCTTGAATTTTAACATCATCAGTATCGATATCACCATATTTTGTATTAAAATTAATTTTAGAAATACTTACATCATTTAA
Organism: Lactobacillus sp. ESL0237; assembly: GCF_003692985.1. NCBI lineage: Bacteria > Bacillati > Bacillota > Bacilli > Lactobacillales > Lactobacillaceae > Lactobacillus > Lactobacillus sp. ESL0237. The sequence goes on from NZ_REHE01000009.1 coordinate 20,692, forward strand.
ATAAATATCACCATCATGACTATAACCCATCATTTCTTTAATAGCGTTAATGTCAGGAACTGTAATAAGAACTTGATAAGATCCATTATCGTGGGCAAAAGCTTGACGTCCTGCATCAGAAATAGTTAATACTTGATTTTTAACCTTAACTTTAATCTTATTCAAGTCTTCCCCAGCAAGTGTTACTTGATATTTATTGCCATGAGAAACTTGAATATCTGGTTCATATATATCAAAGTTAATTTTATTAAACTTAGTAACTCCAAAAGTTTGAGAGTGATTATCTTTGTCCTTTTTATTGTTATCAATTTTCTTACTGTAGTGATTGGCTTCTACTTGATTGTTTTTAAAGTTATTATTATGGGTATTAATTTTTATACCTAAAAATAAAATAATACCTGCAAAAACCACTAAGAACATTATGGCAACAATTTTATAAAATCTTTTCATTTATTTCTCCGTATGTATCAGTTAACTACTTATAATACAATTTTAAAATAGACCATTAGCAATGACCTAATAGCTCAAACAATTCCTATTTACAATCTAGATTACATGTCATATTTTTGCTTAGTTATAGCAATGGACTAACAACAATATAAAATTCAATCAATATGAAACATTTAATTCATAAGATTCTTCTATATTCAAGTACTTCCCGTTAAAAATGGATAGATAGCTGGATGCTCGATCAAAGCGCCAACCCTTGCTAAAGCCCTATGACTAGTCTCAGTGACTGGACGCTTACCCACGGTGATACTACCGGTAAACTTCGTCAAGCCTAAAATGGTTTTCATAATCGTGGTTTTCCCCGCACCATTAGGTCCAATTAAACTGACAATTTCACCTGCCTTAATCTTCAAAGAAATATTTTTTATAATTTTAATTTTTCCTATATAAGTGTTTACATTACTGACTTCAAGTATTCCTTCATTAGCGTGTTTCATTTTTAAATTAAACCTCTAAAATAACTTAAATTCAATGTTACATTATAACCGTTTCGCTATTCTATTTATATAATACACAAAAACAAACTATTATACAATTAATTTTTAAGTAATATGCCCAATTTAAAACTAGATATTAATACTCAGTATTGAGATTCATTTTCTAAATTGAACAAAAACTATCAGCAATTAGACATGTATGAAAATTGCTTTATTACCAAAATTTTAAAGTAATCTACAGGTGTTCATCGTAAATACCAAACATTATTTGATTTTTTCGCTTTATTATCCTATCTTTGGTTAGCAGAAATATGTGGCGTCAGCGATAAACTTTTCATAACTAAATCTATTCATTAAATATTTAGAATACTGATAAACAAAAAAGAGTCTGCAAACGATTTGATATCTTAAACCAGACTCTGTTTATATTAAATTAGAAATTTGCAGCTAATCTTTTTGTGATGAGATTAATTAAATTCTACTTTGCATAGAATTACTTACTAAGCTTAAATATTTTTATACATTAATTTCTTTATTTCCTACCATTAACTAGATAGCTATTAATTAAAAACTTGAGAAACGAAATCATCTTGAGACTAGGACAATCTAAAAAATTATTTTATAGCAAACACAATAAATATATTAAATTTGTGGGAATCAGTAAAAAGCTTTGTTTGATTAATATTTTTGCTAACGTGAAAATTATTGATTTTTTTGATAAGACATGGTCTGCTGGTCAGCCGAATATAGCATTGGTAGATTTTGGGTAAGCGTCTAGGCGATTTTATGGTTACAGATAAAAAGCGATATTTTAAGTATGTGGATAGCCAATGGTTTAATTTTTATACATTGTTATTGGTTTACAATCTACTTGTGTTTTTCTAATTAATAACACCATAACCAAGAAAAGCGTTGAACTTTCATGTTTAACGCTTTTTTTGTTGGTCTAGAAAAATAGTTTTTTCCCAGACTCTTTCAAACGGGCATAATTTTTTACACCATACAATCAATTACTTTTCCTTTTCGTCTTAACAATAAGAAAATATGCCGCAAATATCATAAATATGGTTACTAAAGATGGACCAATTAGCATGTTTATAGTACCATAACGCTGAATAATTGTACCGATAATTGGATTAATTATCATTGTCAGTAAACTTATTGAAAATGACAAGCCAGAAATAAATGTAGCTCTAGATATATCACTTACCCATAAATTAAGCATTTGCATGACTATTGGATCTAAAATATCTAGAACTATGTATAATATGCCAGCTCCAATTAAAAATAAGTACTTATTTTGTTGCCACTCAAGTCCAGTTGCAACAAATAATAAACTAGCTATGAGAATGGTTAAAGATGAAAACTTCATTTTTATTAATCTATATGCCTGAGTAGCAATTAGTCCTCCAGCCAGACTATATATCATAAATACATTTCCATTTGCAGAAGCGTCAAATTCTAATTTAGAAATGTAATTTGGTAATAACATAAAAATTGCATTGATTACTGATGTAACTAATATAGTAAAAACAGCCCTGAAAATATAACAGTTTTCTTGTTAAACATATCTCCTATAATCCCACTTGGAATTTCAGAAAAAATTGAGAGAATAAAAATATCGACTGTATTAAATCCAGTTTTAACACTTGAACAATAAACAGAATACTTATTATTCTAGTGAACCTAGCTTGTTTAAGCAAGGTATATATAATATTTACTTGTATAATTTTTCATACTAGTATACCCATAACTTATTCAATAACTTAACTAATTTATATAAATTATTTGTTTCAAATATTTTGTCTACCGATTAATACATTTTTACATATGACCTAATTTTTGATAAGCGCTTGTTGTTCAGATAAATAATTTAATAGCTTTTACTAAACTAATATTGTAATGGCTCTGTTGATAGACGATATCCGCTCCATTTTTTCGCATTGTAGTAGTTCATAAGTAGACAATTTTCAGCTTTTCAAAACTTTTAATCCTGCTGGGATAAATTTATATAATTACTATTTAATTAGATATATATTTATATTGTTACAACGTGATCACTGATTAATTCAATTGGCCCACACATTCTCTTAAGTTTGAAAATTTTAATCAATTGCGTTTTCTCTATTATTTTAATTTTACTACAATAATACTGATTTGTTGCATAATAAAAATTAGTTTGTTGTATAATAAAATTGCAAAAACATTAAATAATATAATTAAGGAGGAATACAAAATGGCTACTAAAAATATAATTAAATTAAGTGCTTCAATAGCCATGCTTACAATGCTAATTTCTTCACCTCTAGCATCTACAGTTAATGCGGAAACAACTAGTAGTAAGGAAAATATTTCAAAAAATAATATATCACCTGTAGTTAATCATGATAATAATAAATTGAGACAAATTGCAGTTAATAACAATTTAGATTTAGCTATTGTTCCGACTACAAATGTTATGGGCAAAAGCAGTAACATAAGCAATCAAGCATGGTCAAACAAGTTGGCCAAGGCTGGTTATATTTTCAAATTGTCCAAGGATATTTATGCTTCTTCTGGAGGATTATTTCCAAGCAATTTTGCTAAGCGTCAGCCTTATAGTGTAAAATACGCCAAAAAAATATATGATAAGAAGATGCTGTTTAAAATAGATCAGGTCAAGTCGGTCAAGAATGGTACATCCATTCATATCGTATCTAAAAATAAGAAGTACCAGTTTTGGACTAACTTTCTGACAGGAACTTGCAATATCTATGGCCGCAGAAAGGCACTGAAGCCGATAATAAAAGCAGAAATTAAAGTGATACGTACTACAGACAAGAAGACAGCTTCAAGGTCATTAGCCAAAGCTACAAAAGTTACCGCTAAATTACACGGTAGCAATAAAAAAATTGCTTCTGACTCGATTATCCAATTGAAGCAATGGCTTAATAACAAAAATTTTGCTAATATTCCTGTTCTTTTAATTGGTAGCCTTTAATTAATTAGTAGTTGAATTTAAAATAATGTTCAACAAGTTCTTTTATAAATACTGTTGGTAGAGTTAAATAAGCAATTAAGTGTTAAGTTACCAAATAGCTTAACACATTTTCTTTGCCTGCCGTATTAGGCTCTTCCAGTTGGTTCCATGCGGTTAGGTTGCTAAAATTATGATGTAGATACTTAAAAAATATTACAAAATGAGGCTAGGAAGAAACTAGCTTTTTAAAATAATCAAAAAGCAAACAAAAGACTAAAAAATAATATGACCCCCTAAAATTGTCTTAATTTTGGGAGTCATATCAAAAATGTGTTTTGTCTGCTTTTTATTTGTTGATATCAGCTTTAATTTTAGGGGCATAATCATAACGCAAAGCTTTTGCTTCAAGCAGATTATTAAAATAGTAAAAAACAATTTAAAAACCGTTTAGCTTTCACGACTTATCTAAAAATATATCACTTTTAATCGATTAGCATATTAGTCAAAAATCGAATTATATCTATTAAATCCAAATAATTTTTTAAATACGTTAATATTTATTTTAACTAATAAGTTACTATTTTATCCTATCAGCTTAACGATATTACCTATAATATCAAAAGCAAAGATTAATATTAAAGCAATCGTGGTGAAAACCTCAAAGGAACCATTTGGTGAAATCATTAATCAAAATTTTTAGTTTCCATTTCAATAAATTCTGTAAAGCCGCCCTTTTCTGCTCGTTTTTGGGCAACTACCTTTAAAAAATGTTCTTGGTCAATCCCCTTAAAGTCTAAATAAGCTCTTAAAACTTCATAAACATCACCAAGCTCTTCAACCAAGTTGGTTTCACTGGTCGCATTAACTACTTCGCCAGTTTCTTCCACTAATTTTTTCTTTAAGGCTGGCTCAATTTCGTCATGTGTAAGGTAACGATAATTAGCCGCTTTAGCAAATTCAGGTATTTTATCTCTAACTAATTTTTTCATCTTAAATTCTCTTATAAAATAATAAAGACAATAGTTTTTATGATACTATAATGCATTCCTACTTTTTTTGTAAAATATCAAAAACTATTAAGTTTACTGCAATACATTCAAAAACTTCTCTACTTCATTATTCTGCCTTTTCTTGCCAATGGCTAAAGTAGTGCATAATCAGCCAACTTAAGATGATGGTTAACAAAACGGGTACAACATAAGTCAATGCGGCTACTTTTTGATAAGCAAGCGGAATGTCAGGTAGCCAAAAGACGGTCAAACGGCTTTGCCATGCCCAAGGAATGATTGGCCAAATAAAATCAAATAAGGAAGTTGTAGCCAACATTGCAATTACTGAGCCAAAAAAACCTAAAACTAAGCTACCACCAACGTTCCACTTCATTACAGCCACTTCAGCAAGCTCATACTGTAAAAAGCCTAAAAGCGCCATGGCAATGCTAGTAAGCAATAATTTAATAAAAGAAATGTCAACCACTTTAAAACCAAAAGTCAAGATTAGATAATAAATTAAATTCGTGCCGATAATTTCAATTACGTACAGCAGCCAGTAATAAAACAATTGCCCCGCTACTATTTTGCCCCTGCTAATCGGTTCGGTTAGCCAATTTTTAAAGTCTCCCGCCTTCTTCTCTCGATCATAGACTAAGCACACGACAATGCTAATCACAAGCGGTGAAGCAAGTGCCAAAAAAGTATTAAATATATTGATCATATTTTCTGAACTGGATAGATTTTTGCGACTGCCATAATACCAGCCAAAGATAACGGGGAGGAAAATTAAAGCAATTAAATGTAGATAAAGTAGCATGCTACGACGTAGTTTGATATTTTCCGCACCACAAATTCGTTTAAGCATTTTTAATCACCTGCTTTTGAAATGAATAGGCTGCCAAATAACTGAAAATAATAAATAGGCTAATTGAAGCAAAAATAGTCCAAGAAGCATTAGGCACAAGCGCACCAATTTTTATCGGAGTACCATTAATATGTAATTTAATCAGTGCCACTGGAAATAGGTTGGACCAACCATACGGCAAAATCGGGCCCCAAGAAAAGGTGGTTACGCAATATATGCCAATCATAGAACCGATAAAGGCTAGCCCAAGCGTAACATAGAGGTTAGATATTCTGCTTAACCACGTATAAAGAGGGATTTCCCAGATAGTCGTTAAAAAAAGGCCTCCAACTGCAACTAGGCAGGAAACGATTCCAACTCTAACCGTCCAAATAAAACTGGTTAATATAAGAAACACGACTAAAAAGAAACTAACAATAAACGATAATAGTACACCATGCAAGATTCTTCCTAATTCATAAGTAAACAAATTAGTGGGCGAGCTTAAAATTGTTTTATATTCCGTACTATTTTTTTCATAACGATCGATTAGACCAATAATTAACGCCAAATATAAATTAAGCCAAAATAAGCTCCATTGATTAATCGTACTTTCAAGCACATAACCCGTCGAATTAAAAAAAAGAATGGTGAAAACCATAACCAAAAGGGGGAAAAGTACCGTTATGGGTCTAATAATTGTTCTTTTGGTTTTAAAAACTTCATTTTCTAAAACTTTAAACATATAGAACACCAGCCTTTTCCAAAGTCGAATTAAACAGTTTTTCTAAATCAATTTCATGGTCATATGGTTGTTCCAAGAGAAGCTTACCGGCGCCAATAATACCAATATTATCAGCTAGATGTTCTACTTCTGAAAGCATGTGACTAGAAATAATAATTGTGATGTCTTTCTGCTTGAATTCAGCAATCAAATTACGTAACTGTTGAATGCCCAGTGGGTCTAGTCCATTAGTCGGCTCATCTAAAATCAAAAGTTTAGGATGTCCAACTAAGGCTAAACCAATTCCTAACCGCTCTTTCATTCCTAAAGAAAAATTCTTCGTTAATTTATTTCCAGTATTGTTAAGACCGACGGTTTGTAAAATACTGGGAATCTCACTTTCGCTTGTGCCACGCAAACGACAAATTACCTGTAAATTCTCTTTAGCAGTCAGATTGCTATATAAAGGAGCATTTTCAATTAATGAACCAATCTTAGCTAAGTCAGATCTTGTCCATTCATGACCAGCAAATTCGACTTGACCACTTGAAGCCGGAATCATTCCTGTTAAAATTTTCATTAAAGTGGTTTTACCTGCTCCATTAGGTCCTAAAAGACAATAAACTTTATTTTCTGGAATATGTAAATTTATTCCATCTAAAACTAGTTGGTCTTTAAACTTTTTAACCAGATTTTTTGTTTCAAGTAAATTAATCATGCGCATATTCTCCTAAACGTATTTAGATTTCCCCCATAATTATATCAATATGTACTAAATATACAATTTTTAATTATTATTTCATAATATATCATATTATGAAAACTAGCAAACGTCCTCTTCCCTGTGGCTTTTATTAAAATAAGGAAGTAATCTTGAATTTTCACTAAATGATCACAATAACTCTTCAGGTAAAAGGTTGTTTAATGATATTTAAAATTTCAAAAAGTTAAGTTCCAGCTTAGCCATTTATCTGCCAATTACTCTAAAATACTTAAAAAAGTTTATTTTACTACCAAAAAATACAGTATTGCGCCTTCTTATTTTTTAGCTTTTTTTGCAAAAATAAATTACCGTTTATTATTAGCTAGTAATTAATTAGCCATAATTAAAAACTCTTTAAACAACTAACCTTGCTGAGGACTATATTTAAAGCGTTTTTTATTTAAGTTAAACTAGTAGTCAAAAATGAACGATTCTCTAAAGCAATAAGCAGTGCACGCGCTGTATCAAAACTAGTAATTAATGGAATATTCTGATTGATTGCCGCTTGGCGAATAATAAAACCGTCAGAATTCTTGGCCACATCGTGCCCCATCGTATTGATTACTAAATCGATTTTACCATTTTTAAATTCAGTCAAGATATTATCATCAGTTTTTGCATGAATTTTATTTACTACAGTTGCATTTAAATTATGTTGCTTAAGATAGCTAGCGGTGCCACTAGTAGCAAAAATACGATACCCAATCTGGGCAAAACGACTAGCAATTGGCAAAACTTCTTTTTTATCACGATCTTCAATAGTCAATAAAACATTGCCGCTATCTGGAATTTCCATATTAGCACCAGCAAAAGCCTTATATAAAGCCTTAGGAAAACTTAAATCGCTCCCCATAACTTCACCAGTTGATTTCATTTCAGGACCTAAATAACTGTCGACATCGGTTAACTTACTAAAGGAAAAGACCGGTGCCTTGACACTAATCATCTTGGGTTCAGGTGCTAAACCGTCAGTATAGCCTTGCGCTTGCAAACTTTGCCCCATAATTACTCGAGTTGCCACTTGCGCCATTTCAATCCCTGTAATTTTACTTAAAAATGGGACTGTTCGACTGGCACGTGGATTAACTTCAATAATATAAATTTCACCATTGCGCTCAATCAACTGCAGATTCATAATCCCATGACAGTTAAGTTTTAAGGCTAATTTTTTAGTTACTTCAGCAATTTTTTGTTTAATCTCAGGTGAAAAAGTTTGGGCTGGATAGACCGCCATCGAGTCACCTGAATGTACGCCTGCATGTTCAATATGTTCCATAATACCTGGAATTAGCACGTTTTGACCATCACAAATTGCATCAACATCACATTCACGCCCATCAAGATAATCATCAACTAAAATTGGATGACTAGCAGCAATATCAACATGATTTTGCAAATAATCCGTTAATTCTGCAGGAGTATAAACAATTTCCATTGCTTTACCACCCAGAACATAACTCGGCCGTACTAATACTGGATAGCCTAACTGCTCTGCTGCTTGCATCACACCTTCATGAGTAGTTGCTGTAATTCCTTGTGGCTGCTTTAACTGCAGTTCTTTAACTGCTTGATCAAACAACTCACGATCTTCTGCGCGATTTAAATTAGCAACACTAGTTCCTAATATCTTAATACCATTTTTTTCAAGTCCTGCAGCTAAATTAATTGCCGTTTGTCCACCAAACTGAATAATTACCCCTTCCGGTTGTTCTAAATCGCAAACATTTAACACATCTTCTAAGGTTAATGGCTCAAAGTATAATTTATCTGAAATCGAAAAATCAGTTGAAACCGTTTCCGGATTAGAATTAATAACAATTGCTTCGTAACCCATCTTTTGCAAGGCTTTAACACAGTGAACGGTGGCATAATCGAATTCAACCCCTTGACCGATTCTAATTGGTCCCGAGCCAACTACTAAAACTGATTTTCGAGTAGTTGTTTGACTTTCATTTTCGGTATCATAAGTTGAATAAAAGTATGGCGTTTGCGAAGCAAACTCTGCCGCACAAGTATCAACCATCTTATAAACCGGAACAATCCCCTTTGCTTTACGCAATTGACGAATGCTGCTTTCATCTTCTTGCCAAAGATTAGCAATTGTCTGATCACTAAAACCGTATTTTTTGGCTAACTTGAGAGTTGTAATCTCTTTAGGATGAGCCTGAATGGTTTGTTCTAATTCAACAAGATGCTTTACAATGTCTAAAAAGTAAAAATTAATCTTAGTTAATTCATGTAGATCAGAAATAGAATAATTTCGGCGAAAGGCCTCTGCTAAATAAAAAAGGCGATCATCCTGTACCTTGACTAATTTTTGTTCTAATTCTTCATCACTTGCTTGATGCGCTTGTGGCGCAAAAAAGTCTTTTTGATCAATTTCTAGCGAACGCACAGCTTTTTGAAAGGCTTCTTCACCAGTACGTCCAATTGCCATGACTTCACCTGTCGCCTTCATTTGGGTACCTAAGGTCCGATCAGCCTTAGTAAATTTGTCAAATGGCCACCGTGGAATCTTGCAAACCACATAATCAAGAGCTGGTTCAAATTCAGCATAAGTTGTCCCCGTTACTGGATTTTTGATTTCATCTAGTGTCATCCCAATTGCTATCTTTGCTGCCATTTTGGCAATGGGATAACCCGTTGCTTTCGATGCCAAGGCAGACGAGCGTGAAACTCGTGGATTAACTTCAATCACATTATACGCAAAGCTGTTTGGGTCTAGAGCCAGTTGAACGTTACAGCCACCTTCAATTTTCAAAGCTCTAATCAGCCGTAATGCGCAATCACGTAGTAATTGATATTCCTTATCTGATAGAGTTTGAGCAGGTGAAAAAACAATTGAATCGCCAGTATGAATTCCTACTGGATCAAAATTTTCCATACAACAAACAATCATGGCATAATCATCGTGATCACGCATAACTTCAAATTCAATTTCCTTATAACCAGCGATTGAGCGTTCAATCAAACATTCGCCTACTGGCGATAATTCTAGACCATTTTTAGCAACTTGGGCTAATTCAGTTGGATCATTACAGATGCCACCACCTGTTCCCCCCATTGTAAAAGCCGGTCGTACAATAATCGGATAACCACATTTTTCACCAAAAGCTAAAGCAGCTTCAACGGTTTTAACACTCTCTGATGCTGGAACAGGTTCACCTAACTTTTGACAAAGCTCTTTAAATTGTTCCCGATCTTCTGCCTGCTCAATTGACTCTAATTTAGTTCCCAACAATTCAATGTTCAATTCAGCTAAAATACCACTTTTTGCTAGCGAAAGCGCCATATTTAACCCCACTTGCCCACCAAGCGTTGGCAAAATTGCATCAGGATATTCCCGCCGGATGATACGCGAAATAGCTGTGACAGTTAGTGGTTCTAAATAAACTTTATCTGCAATAGTTGTATCCGTCATAATCGTTGCCGGATTGGAATTAACTAAAATAACTTCATATCCTTCTTCGCGCAAGGCCAAACACGCTTGCGTACCTGAATAATCGAATTCCGCGGCTTGACCAATAATAATCGGGCCTGACCCAATAACCATAATTTTGTGAATATCTGTTCTTTTAGGCATGAAGTTCGTTTTCCTTTCTTTGATCAATCATTTGCATAAAATAATCAAAAATTCCTTCTTCGTCATGGGGACCTGGAGTTGCATCAGGATGAAACTGTACTGAAAAGGCAGGATATTTTTTATGTTGTAACCCTTCAATTGTACCGTCATTAATCTCAACATGGGTCACTAACAATTGACTTGCATCGATTGAACTTGCTTTAACTGCGTAACCATGATTTTGCGAAGTAAAACCAATATTTCCTGTAGCAATTTCGCGGACCGGATGGTTAAAACCCCGATGACCAAATCTCATCTTATAAGTTTTAGCCCCATTGGCTAGAGCAAAAATCTGATGTCCGAGGCAAATACCCATTAAAGGAATTTGCTGCTCAACTTGCTGAACCATTTTTATCGCATCTTGCATTTCCAGTGGATCACCCGGTCCATTGGAAAGCAAAACTCCATCGGGATGAAGGGCTAAAATTTTTTCAGCAGAAGTTGTGTAAGGTACTACAATACAATTACAGTCACGTTTACTAAGTTCACGTAAAATACTATTTTTCAAGCCAAAGTCAACCACTACAATATTACGCTTAGAGCCTGGAACTGGATAAGACTTTGTCGTAGCCACCCGCTTTACTACCCCGGCAGTCACATTAGTCGCACGTAGCTTAGCTATGACTTTGGCAGCATCCTTTTGACTATTGCAAATTTGACCTTTCATTGTCCCAAATTGGCGTAATTTTTTGACCAACATACGAGTATCAATTCCTTGAATTCCCGGAATATCAAGTTGCTCTAAAAAATGCGGTAGCGTAGTTTGCATGCGCCAATTATCGGGATAACGCGCTAACTGATGGCAAATTACCCCTTTAATGCCAGGCTCAAGCGATTCATAATCAGCCAAGGTAATACCATAATTACCAATTAGCGGATTAGTAAAAACCAAAATTTGGTCAGCATATGATTGATCAGTAATTGCTTCTTGGTAACCTGTCATCCCTGTAGTAAACACAACCTCACCCTGTGTCTCACAATTACTACCAAAACCTTCACCTGCATAGATACTGCCATCTTCTAAAATTAAGTATTTCATTTAATTGCCTTTCTTTTGGTAAACTATCTGACCATTAACCATGGTTAGTTCAGTTTGTCCATAAACTGTTTGTCCAGTAAATGGTGTATTTTTCCCTTTAGATTGGTAGTTGGTTTCATTAATTACACTAGCATTTTTTAAATCAAAAATTGCTAAGTCAGCTGGTTGATTTAGACCAATACGGCCAGTATTTTTTAGTTCAAAAGCTTGAGCAGGTTTTAGAGTAAGCCAATTGAGTAATTGCTCAAGCGTAAAAATATTAGTTCTAACAAAATGTGTATATAACTGACTAAAGACCGTCTCGCTACCTGTAATGCCAAAAGCTGCTTTAGCAAAGCCCCCACTTTTATCTTGTTTTGTATGCGGTGCATGATCTGTAGCGATTAGATCTATCGTACCGTCTAATAAACCGCCAATCAAAGCTGCTTGATCTTCTGGTCTACGTAACGGCGGATTCATTTTATAATTGCCATTGTTACTCATAATATCTTGTTCATTTAAAAGTAAATGGTGTGGCGTAACTTCACAAGTAACATGAATCCCTTGCTTTTTGGCCCAACGAACTAGTTCTACACTAGTTGCCGTTGATACATGACAAAGATGATAATGAACTCCTGTTTTTTGCGCTAGTAATAAATCACGCGCAATCTGTGTTGTTTCCGCCAATTCAGTAATTGGACGCAAACTCCAAGCCTTGGCTTTTTCACCTTCATTAATTACACCTAGATTGAACAAACTATCATCTTGAGCATGCTCAGCAATAATCAAATCATTAGCTTTAGCTTTTTGCATTGCAAGATACATTGTTTGGGCATCTTGCACGCCGTGCCCATCATTACTTAGGGCAAAGCAGCCAGCTTTTTTAAGTGCGGCATAATCAGGAAGTACGTCAGTTGTTTCGTTGACGGTAATTGGACCATATTGCAAAATATGAACTACTCCGTTTGCTTTATTATTAGTGACCATTTGTGTCATTAAATCAGCATCATTAGGTACAGGAACAACATTAGGCATTGCCCCAACAGTGGTGAAACCACCGTGAGCTGCAGCTAAAGAACCAGTTTGAACATTTTCTTTTGCAGTTTGGCCCGGATCACGATAATGAACATGAAGATCAATTAACCCTGGACTAACTAATTTGTCTGTAGCATCTATTACCTGATCTGCGGTTAAATTATGGCCAATAGTTGAGATTAAACCATGATTGATTAATAAATCGCCTTGCTCTAAGTGACCATTAACAAAAATCGTACCATTTTTAATGACAAGCGCCATTATTCTAGCCCTCCTAGTTTGCGTCCGCGCATCACCGCTTCAAGCATCGCCATACGCATGAAAACTCCATTTTGCATCTGCCGATAAAACATACTTTTAGGTGCTTCAACTAATTCATCAGCTAGTTCAACCCCACGATTAATTGGACCGGGATGCATAATAATGGTTTGCTCTTTTAGGTCAGCGTAACGACGCTGGTTAATTCCATAATCTTCATGATATTTTTTTGCATCAAATTTTTGTTCATTTGGATCACCTTCGTGGCGTTCATGTTGCACCCGCAAGAGCATCATCACGTCAACTTGGTTCACTAATTGATCAAGCTCTTGATATTCACCATATTGATCAAATTCACTATCATACCAATAACTTGGACCCGAAAAGTAAACCTGCGCCCCCAAGCGTGTTAATAGTTCCATATCACTTTTTGCAACGCGGGAATTGCTAATATCACCTACGATTGCCACTTTTAAGTCTTTAAAATGACCAAAATGCTCATGAATAGTCATCATATCAAGCATACATTGTGATGGGTGCTGACCGCTACCATCTCCACCATTAATTACTCCAATTTGCAAGTGATGCTCGTTATCTGGGTGAATCAATTCTTGATAATATTCATTTTGCGGATGGCGAATAACTTCTAAATCAACTCCTAGCGCAGCCATAGTCAAGGAAGTATCATAGAGGGTTTCACCTTTCTTAGTTGAACTATGTTCTGAATCAAATGGAATTACGGTTAAGCCTAATTTGCGCTCCGCCATTTCGAAACTTGTTCTTGTTCGACTAGAATTTTCTAAAAAAATATTTGTTGCATATACCGGTTGGCTTAATTTTGGCGTAGCGCCACCATTTTTAAAATATTCTGCCCGTTCAATAAGGGCTAAAACTTCAGCTGTTGATAAATTTTCTACATTAACAAAGTGTGATAGAGTGACAAAATTTTTAGTTTCCATAATTTAGACGCTTTCTTAAAAAAATAAACCTGAAGCTAATTTATGCTTCAGGTTTAGCAAAAGGGTTTTAAGCTGGCTAAATTTCAGTATACAAGCAGCTAAAAACTCAAACCCTTCTGACCCTCTCTGAAGTCAATTAAATGGTTGAATTATAATAATTTATGACAGTGGTTTTAACTCTACACTATCTTTATGATCAATTTCTTCCACATTTACTGCAACTTGTTCATGGGAAGAAGTCGGGATATTTTTACCGACAAAATCTGCTCGAATAGGCAATTCACGGTGCCCGCGATCAACTAGTACGGCCACCGCAATTGAACTTGGACGACCCAAATCCATAATCGCATCCATGGCTGAGCGAATAGTACGACCAGTAAAAATAACATCGTCAACTAAAACAACATTTTTATTGGTAACATCAACATCGATTGCAGTTGAATTGACAACTGGCTCTTGTGGTAAAGATGCATCATGGCGATCATCACGATAAAGTGTAATATCCAGCTGACCTAGAGGAACATCGACTCCTTCTAATTTTTGAATTCGCTCATGAATTCGTTGAGCTAAATAAACTCCCCGAGTCTTAATACCAACTAATACTAAATTTTCAGTCCCTTTATTGTGCTCAATTATTTCATAAGTAATTCGCGTTAAAGCCCGTTTCATCGTTAACGCATCCCAAATTTCTTTTGCCATGTTTTCTCCTATCTATTTTGCCTTAAAAAAGCACCTAATCTACCTTGAGACTAGGTGCTTACTAGAAAGTTAATACTTAATTAAGCTTGCCTTGTTAGCCTCACGGGACTAATTTTAAGGACGATATATATTTATAATATACGTGCGAAAATTTAGATTGTCAACCAAAAGCAAGAGTGACCTTTTAGTTAAATTTTACCTGACCAACCAAATCATTGATATCACTAACGCCCAAATCATCAAGTACTCGAGGAAGAGCTTGAATAATCTCGGGACAAACTAACGGATTATGAAAATGAGCGCTACCAACTTCAACCGCATTTGCCCCAGCTAGCATAAACTCAACTACATCACTAGCTGTTTCAATGCCCCCCATACCAATAATTGGCAACTGCGTAGCCACTCGAACTTGATGTATCAAATAAAGGGCAATAGGCTTAATGCCACGACCAGAATAACCGCCAATATTATTCCCAAGTAATGGTTTGCGCGAAGCAATATCAATGCGCATGCCCATAACTGTATTGATAAGAACTAATCCATCTGCGCCACCATCTTCGGCAGCACGAGCAATTTCCTGAATATTAGTCACATTCGGTGTTAATTTAATATAAATTGGTAACTCAACTTTTTGTTTAATAGCTGAGGTTATCCGCGCTACCATTTTAGGATGAACGCCAAAAGTCATTCCTCCTTGGGCAACATTAGGACAAGATAGATTTATTTCTAAAGCATCAACTAAGCGAGCTTGACTTAGTTGATTGGCCACCGTTAAATAACCCGCTTCATCTTCAGCTCCAACACTAGCAATAATTGGTAAATTTGGATAGAGTTTCTTTAGCGCTACTAATTTTTCATTAATTACTTGCTCTACGCCTGGATTAGTTAAACCAACCGAATTTAAAACTCCATCATCTAAAACCGCAATTTGTGGTTGCGGATTACCTACACGCTTGTTAGGTGTTGTCGTTTTAATTACCAGTGCCCCTAACTTGTTTAAATCATATTTTTGGGCAGCAGCTACGTCGCCAAAACCAAAGGTCCCACTTGCTGGCATAACTGGGTTTTTTAATTTGAGACCGGGTAATTTAACATTAAGATTGACCATATTTTCCTCCAAAATGAATGCTCTCTGTCATTACAATTATTTCGGGGCTTATTTTACACCTTTTTTTGATTTTTACTAGCTAAAAATCTGTTGTATTTTGTCCAATAAGGTGGTAAGCTCGGTATTAGTAAACTTTAAACGGTACAGTGAGACCGCAAGTTCAACATGACTTAATTACTATAAAAGTCTATTTTGATGCGCACTGTACCAAAATAGGCTTTTTTTGATGGAGGTTTGCAATGGAAAAAGCAGTATTTATTGCTTTAGATTACGATCGAGAAGAAGATGCTCAAAATTTACTTGTGAAATTAGGCTCAGCTGACAAAACTTATTTAAAGATTGGAATGGAACTTTTTTATCATTCTGGTTCGCATTTTGTTAAACAATTAGTGGAGCAAGGTTATCACATTTTTTTAGACTTAAAACTACATGATATTCCTAATACAGTTTATCATGCCGCTAAACAATTAGCTCAACTCGGTGTATTCTGTATTACTATTCATGCATTAGGCGGTAGTGAAATGATTATGGCGGCCAAAAAAGGGTTAGTTGCGGGCACACCTAAGGGTATGAAGCCACCCAAATTATTAGCAGTCACTGAGCTAACTTCAATTTCAGATGATATTTTACAAAATGAGCAGAACTGTTCTTTATCAATGACCAAACAAGTAGTTAGTCTCGCTCAAACAGCTAAAAAAGCCGGTGCTGATGGCGTCATTTGTTCTCCACTTGAAGTAACAAGCTTACAAAAAATTATTGGTACTGATTTTCTCTACGTAACGCCGGGAATTCGTTTAGCCAATAATCAAAATGGTGACCAAAAAAGGGTTGCTACTCCAAAGCAAGCCAAAGATTATGGCGCAAGTGCAATTGTAGTTGGCAGACCTATCACTACTGCTACAGATCCAGCGTCTATTTATCAAATCATTAAAAAGGAGTTTAACTGATGTACCAAGAAAAAATTATTACAAATTTAGTTGATCACAAAATTATTACTATTTCTCCTAATAAGCCTTTTACCTATGCTAGTGGGATGCTTTCACCGATATACACCGACCTACGTCTAACTGTCGCTTACCCCGACCTGCGCGATTGGATTGCTAGCGATTTAGCTGCCTTAATTAAAGAAAAGTATCCTGATGTTTCAATTATTGGTGGGGTTGCTACTGCAGGCATTCCACATGCTGCATGGGTAGCCAGCAAACTTAATTTACCAATGATTTACGTTCGTCCAAAACCCAAAGACCATGGAAAGGGAAAACAAATCGAGGGAATTTTTACTGCTAATGATAAAATTGTTTTAATTGACGATTTAATTACCACCGGTGGTTCAGTGTTAAACGCTGTCGCCGCTACTAAAAAAGAAGGTGGCAATGTTCTAGGGGTTGCATCAATTTTCACCTATTTTTTGAATGATACTAAGAAAAACTTTAACGATGCTGCAGTTGATTTTATATCATTATTAACATACCCCGAATTATTAAAGAAAGAAAAAGAATTAAATTATATAACTGCTTCTGAATATGATGCCCTAAAAAGTTGGCATCAAGACCCATGGAAATGGGGAGAAAAATTTAATTAGCCAATTTAATACCTCATTTTTGGGTAACAATAGCTTTAACAGTAAAAAATAATAAAAAGCAACGAATTACTTTTGTAATTCGTTGCTTTTTAAATATTATTAACCACTAAAGGCTTAATAACCCATATACCGATTTCTTTCCCAATCAGAAACAGTTTGTGTATATTGCGACCATTCTAATTCTTTAGAACTAATAAAACTTTGTGTCAAATGATCACCCAAAGCAGCTTGAATCAGCTGATCGTCCTTAAACGCTTTAAGCGCATTGTGTAATGTAGAAGGTAATGGTTTAATTCCTAATTCATCTCGTTGCTGTTGACTTAATTCAAATAAATTGCAATCAACAGGATCCATTGGCATTTTTTCCGCTTTAATACCTGATAGTCCCGCACTTAAACACGCTGCTAAAAGTAAATATGGATTAGCAGTTGGATCAGCCGAACGCATTTCTAAACGAGTATTAATTTCTTCTGCCGAAGGTACCCTTACCATTGGCGAGCGATTTTTAGAAGCCCAAGATATGTAAACAGGTGCCTCATAACCCGGAATTAATCTCTTATATGAATTAACAGTTGGATTACCTACAGCAGTAATAGCTCGCGCATGCTCTAAAATTCCATTTAAAAAGTAAAGTGCTGTATTTGATAAATGGAATTTATTATTATTATCATAAAAAGCATTCTTATTGCCCTTAAATAAAGACATATTAGTATGCATTCCATTACCTGCTTCACCTTGAAGTGGCTTTGCCATAAATGTTGCATATAAACCGTGCTTTTTAGCAATTTCACGGACAATCATTTTAAACATTTGCACACGGTCTGCAGTCGTTAAAGCATCATCAAATTTAAAATCAATTTCTTGTTGTCCCACGCCAACTTCATGGTGGGCAGCTTCAACTTCAAAACCAATGCTTTCTAACGTTTCAACAATATCTCTACGGCAACTGGCACTTTCATCATTAGAAGTCAAATCAAAGTACGAGGCATGATCAGGAACTTCCGTAGTCCAATTTCCATTACTGTCAAGTTTAAGTAAATGAAATTCTGCTTCAAAGCCAATATCAAACGCTGAAAAGCCCATCTCTTTCATTTCATTAAGGACACGTTTCAAATTATTACGCGGATCACCAGTAAATGGCTGACCATCGGTTGTATGAACAGAGCAAATTAGGCTACCGATCTTTCCGCCTCGACTGTCAGTCCACGGTAAAACTGACCACGTTGAAAAATCAGGATATAAAACCATATCACTTTCTTCTAACCGAACAAAGCCATCAATTGAAGAACCATCAAAACGAATATCATTTTCTAAGACTTTTTCAAGTTGACTATTTGGAACTTCAACTGCTTTTAACGTTCCATTAATGTCAGTAAACATTAATCGTAAAAATCGAACATCGTTATCAGCGACACTTTTTCTAATATCATCTTCTGAAATCTTATTTGTCATGCTTTTCCCCTAAAAATATAAACCACTAACAATTGGTATAGTTTACAAAAGTCCTTGACCTTTATACTAAACTTTGATTAATAGATTAACAAATCATTAGATAAAAGTCAAAATGGTATAACTATTTTGAGATAAATTTTATCAAAGCTTTACTTCTGACTTGCTTTAATTACTGATTAAAAATTATTAATTAAAAAATAATTCATTTACGGCATTGGTAATTGCTAGTTTAACATGCGCATATGTCAATCCACCTTGCATATAAATTGCATACGGTGGTCGAATTGGTCCATCTCCGGAAAATTCAATACTGGCACCCTCAATAAATGAGCCGTCGGCCATAATAACCTTATCTTCATAGCCGGCATCATTACTCGGAACTGGATCAACAAAAGAATTAATGGGGGAATTTGACTGAATAATCTTAGCAAAATTAATCATTTTTTCTTGATCATTAAAAATTACAGCTTGAATTAAATCCGTCCGCTCAGCATTCCATTTAGGTGAAACTGCAAGCCCCATTCGTTCTAATATCGCTGAAGTATAAATAGCACCCTTAATGGCATTGCCAGTTACGCTTGGTGCAATAAATAGGCCTTCAAAATAGTCAAGATTATTATTTAGACTTGCACCTTCAAAGCGGCCAATTCCGCCAGCTGTTAAACGATGAGCCGCATTTTCAATTAATTCATGTTTACCTACAATATAACCACCGACTTTTGCCAAGCCGCCACCAGCATTTTTAATCAATGAACCAGCCATTAAATCTGCCCCATATTCAGTTGGTTCATGCTTTTGGGAAAACTCCCCATAACAATTATCAATAAAAATAATACTGTTAGGACTTGCTGCCCGAATCATCGTAATCATCGGCCTAATTTTTTCAACGGTAAAGCTTTGGCGCGTATCATAACCACGTGAACGTTGAATTACGACCATTTTAGGTTGATGAGCAGTTAACAATTTTTCACATGCTGCAAAATCAACTTCACCGTTTTTTAAATCAACATGAGAAAATTTAACACCATATGACATTAAACTCCCACGCCCATCGCCAGCAATGCCAATCACCTGTTGCAGTGTATCGTATGGCATTCCAGTTATATAGGTTAGTTCATCCCCAGGTAACAAGTTACCTGCCATAGCTGTGGCCAAGGTATGCGTGCCCGAAACAAATTGTGAACGAACTAGAGCATCTTCTGTGCCAAAAATTTCTGCATACATGCGGTCAAGTTTATCTCTACCACTGTCATCAGAACCATAGCCAGTACTGCCAATTAGGTCAGCTTCAGCAACCTCTTCCTTTTTAAAAGCTTGTAATACCTTATTCTGATTGCAGAGTATAATATCATCAATCTTTGCTAATTGTGGTGCAATCTGCAGATCAATTTCACTAACAAGATGCTGTAATTCTTTGGGCCAATTATTCATTTAACCATGCCTCTACTTTCTGTTTAATTTCTTTTGTACAATTATTGTTTTTTAATGGGTCTACCCAATTAACTGGTAATTGATGGCGAAAATAGGTCAACTGTCTTTTAGCATAACGTCTTGAAGCAGTTTTTAAATCAACTACACATTCTGCCAATTTTTTTTCACCGGTAAAATAAGGAAAAAATTCTTTGTACCCGATTGCCTGCAATACTTGATATTCCTGCTCTCTATTTTGAAAAATAAATTCTGCTTCTTTAAGTAAACCTTGCTCCATCATCTGGTCAACCCGCAGATTAATTCGCCGATATATTTCTTGACGATCCGCATTTAAACCAATTATTAAATAATTATAACGTGGCGGGATTTCTTCTTGCTGCTGTGAAAATTTTTTCCCCGTTCGCTCAATTACCGTCAAGGCACGTAACACACGCCGTGAATTATTGGGTGAAATTTTACAAGCAGCTGCAAAATCTTGAGCAGCTAGTTGTTGCCAAAGTTGTGCAGCCCCATTTTGCTTTAAATACATATTCCATTTTTCAGCGATTGCACTTTCTTGGCTATTTTTTTCACCAAGCTGCATTTGGTTAAGAAAAGCATTAACATAAAAGCCCGTTCCCCCTACAAGGATTGGCAATTTGTTTTTTTTAGTAATTTCTTGAGCGGCATTTTTAGCATCATGAACAAAATCAACGACTGAATATGGTGCAAAAATTGATTGAGTATCAACTAAATAATGTTTAACAGTTTGTCTTTCTGAATAAGTTGGTTTAGCTGTTCCGACTGCAACTTCTTGATAGACTTGCATTGAATCGCCAGAAATAATTTCACCAGACAGCTCTTGCGCCAAAGAGATTGCCATACTAGTTTTACCAATAGCAGTTGGTCCAACAATTGCTAATATTTTTTGCATTTTCACTTTCCTTAATATTATATAGAAAAAAACACGTTTGAATAGTCACAAACATGTTTTTAAAATTAGTATTTAGCGGACTTAGTTCTGCCATTCCATTCATCAAAGCCATTTTTTAACCATTTGATTTTTGAAAAATTATTTTTTTGTAAAAACCTAGCAGCCCGCAAGGTAACCGAAACGGAATCAGAATATAAGTACACAGGTAAATCAGTCCTTAATTCAGCATATTGGTACTTTAACATTGTATACGGAATATTTCTGGCACCATCAATATGCTTTCTTTTGAAGGGCTCTTTTTCACGTAAATCAACGATTTGAGCTTTTCGCATTCCTTGTTTAAATTCATCGTTTGACAAGTCGCCATTACCTAGACGCTTAGCTTGAACTTTATTCCACAGCCATACAAATACAAAAGCAAGTATAATTACAACTAAAACAATGTCTATAATAATCAATAGAGTTGACATAAATTATTCTCTCCTCTAACTTTTATAAATAATATACTCCTAAATTCAGTTAAGAGCTATGTTTATCCTTTTCTATTTGCTCTTCATACTCATGTTCATGACGCAAAATCATTTTAGCTATTAGATAGTCGTGTTGGCTAATTAAATGAGAACGATTAATGTTATCAAGTTCAAGTGCCATTAACTCAATATCCCATATCCGTTTACCAACATGAACAAGCACACCATATTTTTTTAAAAGTTGTTGTACATCGTATAGAGTTTTCATTATATTTTTATAATCATACCTGTTCTAATAGTTGCTAGTACATAGATAAGTAATAAGCAACTAGCAATTACACGCCATTTAAAGGAATAACGCTTCATTGTCTTATCACCAATAATTATTGCAAGTAAAAAGCCAGTAATAAAGCCGCCAATATGACCCTGAATATCAATATTTGGTACAAATAAATCTAAGCCAATATTAATTAAGGCAAGCCAAAATGACTGCTTACCAAGATAAGTAAGAATTGGATTGGCTCGATTTCGCAAGGCGATTGCAGTCATGGCACCAAAAATTCCAAATAAGGCAGTAGATGCTCCTGCACTGATTGCTTGATCACTGCCCAAGGCTAAACTTAATAAATTACCACCTACGCCAGATAATATATATAAGATCAAAAAACGCCAATGTCCAATAATTTCTTCCAAATACATGCCTAAATAATAGATCATTACAGCATTAGAAATAAGGTGCATCATCCCGATATGCAAAAATTGAGCAGTAAGCAGGCGCCACCACTGTCCCGCAGCAACAATCGCATAATTATTCATTGCCCCCATTTTGACAAGTACATATGTGCTTTCTGAACCACCCAAAGCCACTTCAATTATATAAACAAGTAGCAGCGCTATTAATATTAGCACCGTCATATAGCAATTACGCAAATTCTGTCTTTGATTCATTATAACCTCTAATTATTTTCAAATTTCATGTGGTGTAATAATAATTTTTAGCGGGATATCGGTTTTTTCAGCTTGCCAACTCATATGCGCAAAAATCATTTTTGTATTAGCAAGAGCAATAGTTGGTGTATGGGGATGTTTAGCTAAAAAACGATCATAATAGCCACCACCAAAACCAATCCTCTGTTTTGAATCGAGGGCAAAGGCGACACCTGGAACAATAATCAAATCAAGTTCATTATTGACTTTAGCATTAGTATCTACTACTTCCTCAACACCAAACTTTGATCTAGCAACCTTACTATTGTAATTATAGGCGACAAAATCTTGCGTATGTTCACGATTATTATATGAACGAGCTAAATAAACCTCCTTGCCTTGTTCCCATAAATTAGCTATCAAGTTAGATGTATCGACTTCATATGGCAAAGACGAAGTAACACCGATTCTTTGGCTATGTTGTAATAATTTTAAATTCATTAATTTTTCAAGCAAAATTAAATCATCAAGCTCTTTTGCTGCAGTAGCTGCATAATTTTTCAAACACTCAATTTGTTTTTGTCGAAGTTCTTTTTTATTCATAATCATTTCATACAAAAAATAGCAGGAGCATAGGCCCTTGCTATATTAGTTTATTACTTAGTTTCACGATGAAGAGTTGCCTGTCTTTCAACTGGGCAATACTTCTTCAAACTTAAACGTTCCGGATGCTTACGCTTGTTTTTCTTAGATAAGTAACTTCTATCGCCACATTCGGTGCATTCCAAAATGATGTTATCTGCCATTTCTTTCACCACCTAAATTTATTCTGACTGAATTAGTTTAGCATTTTCCACAACTTTTTGCCAGTATTATTTATTAATTTCTATTTTTTATGTAACTTAAAATAATCTTCAACCATTGCTTTAGTCATTTGTAGGGTATAGGAACCCTCTAAATCAGGGTCAAGTCCAGGAAAAATAACTGCTGTGGCAATTTCAGGTTTATCTGACGGAGCATAACCAACAAAGGTAGCATTAACTAATTCAGGTGGATTCTTTTGCCGCGGATGCTCTGGATCAAAATAAAAAGTTTGAGCTGTTCCCGACTTACCTGAAATAGCTGGCTTGACATCCTTTAACTTATGCGCTGTTCCCCAGGAATTGGTTCCATGAACAACCCGCCACATTCCCTGCCGAACAACATCTAGCTCATCAGTTGTCCAAGGAATCCGTAATTGAACATTAGGCTTTTTATTATAGTCGACATAGACCCTTTTGCCATCATTAGCTGTATGCCCAATTGACTGTACAACATAAGGCTGCATCCGATAACCTCCATTAGCAATGGTGGAAATATATTGCACCATTTGGATAGGAGTATAAGCATCGTAATTACCATAAGACAAGTCTAAAACTGAACCGGACAAAATTTGACCTTGTTCATTAAATGACCGGCCTTGAATACCAGCAATTTCTCCTGGTAAATCAACGCCAGTCTTTTGCCCCAACCCAAACATATTGAAATTATGACGCAAAGTATCAAAAGCCGTTGCTGGCATACTAATTTTTGTCTTGGGTACATAGTCAGCATGAATCCAATTCATAGCCAGATGCATCATATAAATATTACTAGAAACTTCAAGTGCTGTTGCAGCATCAAGTGCCCCAAATGTTCCAACTGGATACACTGATTTTTTAATTGGCGTACCTGGTAAATAGACTGGCGTATCGGGTAAAGTATTATTGGTAGGCGTAATTACTTTATTGATTAAACCGCCACCAACCATCGCTCCTTTAACCACTGACCCCATAACAAAAGACTGATTAATAACACCCAATGCATTGTTCGTCGTCTTATTTTTATTGGGATCTCTACTAATACCAGCGATCGCTAACAATGCACCAGTTTTAGGATTCATTGCTACTGCATAGGCACCATTTGAATAATGTGCTGCACCAGAAGCTAGAGCTGAAGCATAAATTTGCTCAAGTGATTTTTGTACTTCTTTTTGGTACTTAGCATCTAGCGTAAGAATTAAACTTGAACCAGCTTGACCTGAATAGACTGATTTGGATTGTTCAATTCCACCAGCTGTTTTGGTCCAAATCTTACTGGTTGCCTTAGTTCCCCTTAAAAGTGGTTCATATTCTTCTTCTAAATATGATGTTCCTACACGATCATTGCGTGAATAGCCGTTAGTCAAATAATATTGTAAGTTGTCACTAGGTAAGCCAGCTTTTTCAGTAGAAACTGAACCAATAATACTTCTAATAGATGAGCCGTTAGGATAAGATCTTTGCCAATCAGTACCAATTCCGACCCCAGGCAATTCTGAAAGATGCTCACCTATTTCAGCTATTTCCTTATCGGTTAAATCATTATTTTTGATATAAATTGTTGATAAGGTATAGGCGCCAGAAATTTTATTGAAAATTATTGCCGCGGTTTTTTGCCGTTCAGTTAGCTTAATATGTTCTTTTAGTACTTGACTTTTGATTCGCGCGTTAATGAGATTATCATCTTGTGTTTCACGAATAGATTTAGGTACTTTAGCCGCCTCTTGGGTACTATTTTTTTTATTAGCTAAATAGTAATCAACAACCTGCTGACTAGTGGGCTTTTCATCCTTTATTTGTAAGTACTGGCTAAGTAAATTAGAAATTTTATATATATCATCAGCCGTTGTAGAGACACTTTTAGTATAAGTAATTGCATTTTTAGCCTTGTTACCAACCAAGACACGTCCTTTATTATCATACATGACACCTCTTGGGACTTGACTAGAAACTACCGCGGAATTAGATTTTTGAACTTCTGCCTTAAAGCGGGAGCCATAACCTATCTGTAAATATGCTAGTTGTCCAACCAAAGTAGCAAAAAGAACAAAAATAATTCCTAAAATTAGCTTCATTCTAATTGGTGTTGAAGACTGCTTTTTCGAGTTTGTAGTTTCTCGATTTTTTTTAGAAAATTTCACTTAATTAAAACCTCACTAAACTAGCGTAATTCTATCAAAAAAAAAGCTATAATTCTATCTCTTCCCTCTATCTTTGCTAATATTTTAACAAATAAACAAGCTTTAACTATTATAAGTTGTTACTTTTATTCAAAATTAAGTCATTTTTATGAATGAAACGTTTTCAAAAAACTTCTTTAATTATAGTTTTTGTAATAAAATTAATAGATGAAAGATTAAAATTTTAGATAAAGGAAGATTAAGATGATACTTAAATACCAAATTGGGGTTGATGCTGGTGGCACACATACAACTGCTATTGCATACGATGAAAAAGGAGCCGAACTAAAACGAATAGAATCAGGTCCTGGACAAATTAATACCGATTATACCAGAGGAATTGAAAATATAACTAATGCAATTAACCAATTAATTAACCAAATTAATGGTGATTGCCAACGAATTTTATGTGGAATTGCTGGCTTGTCAGTAATTGGACGGGCAACTGAAGTCGCCGGCGAAATTTCAGCAAAAGTTAGTAATTTACCTGTTAGAGCTATAACTGATTCTTTACTTGCTCTTTATAACGGTCTTGAAGGTGATGATGGCGGATTGGTAATCGCTGGCACAGGCTCAGTTTTTAATGGATTACAAAATGGACATATCATTACTACTGGCGGTTATGGTGCAATTTTAGGTGATGAGGGTTCTGGATATGCCATTGCTCTTTCTGCATTCAAACAGGCCCTATTAAGCTGGGATAAACGCGAAAATAACCAATTAATTGACCTGTTTAACCAACTCTTTCATGTAGATAATTTAGTTGATGCAACTGCTAAATTTTATAAATTGAGTAATCCAGAAATTGCAGCAATGGCCGTTAGTGTAGCACAACTTGCAGATGCAGGAGATACAAATGCAATAGCTGTTATTAAAGAACAAGCAGAATTACTTGCCCGAGATATTATTATTGGAATTGATCGTTATGTTGAACCCAAACCAATGAAAGTTGCTTTGACTGGTTCAGTTTTAGCCAACAATAAAATGCTACGTGATTTTTTAGAAGATAAGGTTCACACTAAATATCCTGATATAATTTTTTCTATTTCAAATGGCGAAAATGCGCGCGGAGTAATATTTGATAAAAGTAAAGATTATCGCTACTTTTCTAATCATTGATTACCTTAAGAAAAAAAGACTAAAATGTTAACATTTTAGTCTTTTTTACTTAATTTTAAAATTAGCCGAATATAATTGATAAACTAATCTTCTACTTTATCAATTATAGCGTCAAATTTACCACCTGGTGTAGCAATTGTAACTTTTTGACCCTTTTTTTTGCCTAAAATTGCTTGAGCAATTGGTGAATCGTTAGAAATCTTCCCATTTAATGGGTCAGATTCATCACTACCAACAATTGTATAGGTTTCTGAATCATTTTCTCCTACTTCAGTGTAAGTAACTGTCTTACCGACAGCAACTTCATCAGGGTCAGTCGAGGTCGCATCAACCACTTGCGCGTATTTTAACATTTCTTCGACCACATTAATTCGGTCTTCCAGATGACTTTGCTCGTCTTTTGCTGCATCATATTCTGAGTTTTCAGATAAATCACCATAAGAACGAGCAACTTTAATACGCTCAATTACTTCCGGACGCTTAACTACTTTTAAATTTTTCAATTCTGCTTCAAGCTTTTCTTTTCCTTCAGCAGTCATCGGATATGATTTCTCAGGCATAAAATTTTCTACTCCTTAAAGTTAAAATCTTTTTTCGCACGGGTTTATAATATTGATTTCCTAACTTAAAGTCAACCTTTAACGAATTTCTACTTTTAAGCTTTCTTTTAAATGCTGTATAACTGAATCCATTGACCTAGTAACAACTTCATCAGTTAAGGTATCCCTATTATTTAGGAAAGTTAGCCGATAAGCTAGACTCTTTTTGCTTTGGTCAATATGCGGCCCTTGATAGATGTCAATAACCTGTAATTTAATTAAATATTTACCACCATTTTGATTGATAATATCTGCAATGGCTTGGTTCGTTACAGTTTTATCAACCAAAATAGATAAATCCCGCTCAATTGCTGGGAATTTTGGTGTGGCTTGGGCAATTGTCTTTGGCTTGCAAATCAAATCAAAAATTTTATCAAGATCTAATTCATAACCATAAATCTCACTGCCATTCATTGCCTTATTAGCTTGCGTAACTGAATGGCTAATCATGCCAATTAAACCCACATTTTGCTTTTTAATATAGATTCCAGCTGTACGGGTAGGATGCATATCAGTTATAGTTTCTGCACGATATTCTATTTCACTTAAGTTAATCCCAATAGCTGCTAATAAATTGGTTAATTGTCCTTTAACATAGTAAAAATCAATTTTTTCATCATCATGCTGCCAGTTTTCAAAATAAACTTTACCAGAATATAACGCAGCAAGGTGTTCATGCTCGTTATAGATATTGTCTTCAAAATCGTAAACACGTCCTTGCTCATACAAAGCCAATTGATTTTGTTTACGGGCCATATTGTAACTAGCAGCGTCAACTAGACCGGTAAGCAAATTTTGTCTTAAAGTTGAGCGACTTGAATTAAGTGGCATTTGCACCTTAATTAGTTTTTTGGCTTCTTTAGTATAAGCAGTTGCTTTCTGTGGTGAAGTTAAAGAATATGAAATAGCTTCCATCAAACCTTGCCCTTGAACAAAATTCTTTATTCGTCTAATAGCCTCTTCTTTTTTAGAATAACCACCATGAGTTTCCGCTAAAACCGGTTGGGTTGATTCGATATTGTCATAACCATATAAGCGACCAATTTCCTCAACTAAATCAGCGGGAATTGTAATATCCCATCGTCTAGCTGGAACATGGACAGTTAAATCATCTTTTGCAAGTGTAGTTTCAAAATTTAGCCTTTCAAATAGATGTAACATTTCTTTTGCAGCTATTTTTGTACCTAAAGTCTTGTTAATGTATGAAACTGTAGTCTTAATTATTGTTGGTTGCTGAGCTTTATCTATTGCACAGATAGTTCCTTCATTAATAGTTCCGCAGGCATTATTACGTAATAGTAGTGCGGCCATTGCCAAAGCTCGTTGAGTTGCTTCACGATTTATTCCCTTTTCATAGCGACTTGACGCTTCAGTTCGATTGGCATGGCGTAAAGCAGATTTCCTAATTAAAGTAGAATCAAAAATAGCAGCTTCTAAAATCACATCAGTAGTATCAACTTCTATTTCTGAGTTTAAACCTCCCATAACACCAGCCATCATTACCACCTGGTCGCCATTAGTAATTACGATGTCTTCAGGATTAAGGCTGACCTCTTTATTGTTAAGTAGAGTTAATTGTTCCCCTTCATTAGCTTTGCGCACAACTAATTTATTATTTGCAAAAGCTCTAGCATCGTAGGCATGTAATGGTTGCCCAGTTAAAAGCATGACATAGTTTGTTACATCAACTACATTGTTGATTGGTCTAATTCCAGCATTCCATAAACGTCTTTGCATCCATAGTGGGCTAGCAGCTATTTTAACATTAGTGATTTTTCGCAAATAAAATTTGGAGGTTAAATCAGAATCAACCGAAACAGCAAAACTGTCTGTCCATGCCTCTCCATCAGCTTTGATAGTTACATTTTCTACTTTAACGGGTTCATCAACAATTGCCCCGACCTCATAAGCAGAGCCTTCCATGGACAGTGTATCAGCACGATTAGGAGTAATATCAAAATCAAAAATATAATCATCCATTCCTAAAGGTTCAAATACTGTTTGACCCGGTTTAATGTCAGCATCTTTAGGAAAAACGTAAATGCCAGCAGCATATTTTTCAGGAACTACACTATCTGAAAATCCAATTTCTTGTAAACTACAAATCATACCATTGGATTCATATCCACGCAGTTTTCCCTTTTTTATTTTAGTATTGTCAATAATTCTGGCACCGGGTAAGGCTACAATAACATCTTGACCAGCCGCTACATTAGGGGCACCACAAACTATTTGATGTGGTTCATCCTCACCAACATCAACATGTGTAATATTTAAATGGGTACCTTCAATTGGCGTACAATCAATAATATGACCTACAACAATTTTTTTCAAACCAGCTTGTGGATGCTTTACCTCTGCAACTTCCACGCCAGTTCGCGTAATTTTTTCTGCTAATTTTTCAGGATCTTGGTCTAACTTTAGAAAATCTTGGAGCCATCTATAAGAAACTAACACTATCTTTCCTCCTTGCTAAATTGTTCTAAGAACCGAACATCATTAGTATAAAAGTCGCGAATATCATCAATACCATATTTAAGAATAGCAAATCGATCAAGCCCTACACCAAAAGCAAATCCACCATAAGTATTTGAATCAACACCAGCATTTTCTAAGACATTGGGATGCACCATACCAGCTCCTAGAACTTCAATCCAACCAGTATATTTGCAAATTGAACATCCCTTGCCATCACAATTAAAGCAAGAAACATCCATCTCAACCGAAGGCTCAGTAAATGGGAAATAACTTGGACGTAGCCTTGTTTTACGATCTTGACCAAAGACATGTCTGGTCATCATTTCTAAGGTTCCTTTTAAATCACCCATGGTAATATTTTTATCTACTACTAGACCTTCCATTTGCATGAATTGATGAGAGTGAGTTGCATCATCATCATCACGGCGATATACCTTACCGGGGCCCACCATCTTTAATGGTCCCTTAGTAAAGTCAAATTTTTCTAAAACTCGCGCTTGATCACCCGAAGTCTGTGAACGTAATAGATCTTCGGCATCAATATAAAAAGTATCTTGCATATCACGTGCTGGATGATCTTTAGGCAAGTTCATCATTTCAAAGCAATAATGATCTGTTTCAATTTCTGGTCCTTGAACAACTTCGTAACCCATACCAATAAAATATTTTTCTAAATCATCTAAAATAATATTAATTGGATGCTTTACACCTAAATGAGACTTTCGTCCTGGTAAAGTTACATCAATTTTTTCTTGTTCAAGTTGTTCTTTTTCGATAGTCTTAAGAATTTTAGCTTTTGCTTCATCTAATTTTTCATTAAATAAATCACGTAATTCATTTACTTTTTGTCCAATTTCACGCCGATTTTTTGGTTCAACATTCTTCATTGAATGCAAAATTTCAGTCAGTTCACTCTTGCGACCAACTAACTTAATCCGCACCTGGTTTAGCGCTGTTTCATTTTTTGCTTGTTTGATTTCAGTTAATCCTTGCTCACATAGCTGATTCAGCCTGTCAAATAAGTCCATAATTTTCCCTCTCAGATAAAAAAGCTCCGCCCCAAAAAGGGACGAAGCTTCGCGGTACCACCCTAGTTTAAGCCCAAATAAGAACTTACACTTAAGTTTTCGATAACGGTGAATACCGGAATTGATTAGATTCTACTAGTAAGATGAAATTCACAGAATCATTTAAACTTTTCTCCCAGCTTAATAAAAAGTCTCTCTAAGTAAACAATTTCTGTTACTAGTCTTACATTGCGTAATTACATAATAGAATAATGCTTTTTGAAATAACTTTCAAGTAGTTAGATTATTTTACTCCCATTTATCGGCCCAACCATGAATTTGATCGAAAACAGGTCTGAGCTCTTCACCCTTTTTGGTTAAACTATAAGAAATTATTTTTGTTTTTTCATCAACTAATCTTTTGATTATATTTTCTCTTTCTAATTCTTTAAGACGTTCAACTAATACACGATCAGAACATGCTTCTACACAGCTAGCTAAGTCTTTAAAACGCATATACTCGCCATCACATAAGGAACTAATAATTAGGCCATTCCATTTTTTACCAATGATATTAAATGCATTAATAAAATGTTGACACTGTTCATAGTCAATAGCTTTACAACCCACTTTAATTTTATTTTTAACACTCTGAGCCATGGTACTTCCTCTCACATCAAAGTAATATCTGACTTATTATAAAAAAACCACTTACTAAAAACAAGTGAATTACTAAGCAAAATAATAAATCATAATACCAGCAGCAACTGCTGCATTTAACGACTCTGCCTTTCCTTTAATTGGAATATATAATTTTTGGTCACTAATTTGCGCAACGGCAGAACTAACACCATGCGCCTCATTGCCAATTACCAACCCTAATTGCAAGACGGAATTAAACTCTTGCAGCTGCTTAGCTGAAGAATCTAATACACTGGAATATATTGGGATTGAATTATTTTTAAATATTTCAATTACCGTTAACAAATCTTGGACAATTAGTTTAATATGAAATTGGCTACCTTGCATTGCTCGTTGCGTTTTGGGATTATAAAGATCTACACTTTCTGGTGACAAAATAACACCATCAAAGCCAGCAGCATCAGCTGTTCTGATAATAGTACCCACATTCCCTGGATCAGACAAATGATCTAGCAAAACCCACTTTCCATAATTAAATGAATAAACTTTGGGTTGAGAAATTTTTAATACCATAAAAATTTCTTGCGAACTTTTTGTACTTGATAAGTGACGAGCAATTGCTGAATTAATAATAATATTTTTAGAAGATGTATAATCAAGTTGGTATTTTTGCTCTACTTGAACTATGGTCTCTTCTGTACCTAATAAATAAATATATCCGTGAGAGGCTTTGAAAGCTTCTTCAACTAAATGAAATCCTTCAACTATATATAGACCAGTTTCTTCACGATATTTTTTTTGCTTTAATTTTACTAAGTCTTTAATTAACTTATTGTTTACTGAACTTATTTGTTGCATCGGTTAAGCATCTTCTTTCAAATTTTATTATAACCCAGGATTAAATGGATTAAATGTTAAAATCAAAATCGTAGCTACAGAAAGGAAAAATTATGCGATTATTTAAAAAACAGCAACCAGCTAAATCAAGTAGTTCACCAACTGAAACTTGGTGTCTAACAGTCTCAGGTATCGTTCAAGGCGTAGGCTTTCGTTGGAGTGTTTTAAATTTAGCTCAAAAAATGAAAATTAATGGTACAGTATGTAATAATAGTGATCAAACTGTAACCATCATTTTGCAAACAACACTTGACCAAGTCAATCAATTTTGTTTTGCACTTCCGCAAAATATTTCCCAATTTGCACATATTACAAAAATTAAAAAAGAAAAAATGACAAATATAGCCAAAATGAATGATTTTCATGTATTATATTAGATATTGACTAAAAAAAATACTATGGTGAATTTAATGAAAAAATATCGTAAATATATCAGTTTGATTGTCCTTTGCTTGGCAGTCATGTTAATTGTCACTGCATGTTCGCAAACTACAAAATCATCTACTCTACCACCTCGGGGTGGCTTCTATGGCTGGATTTTCAACTTGATTGGTCAGCCTTTACAAAATATTATGCTACGTTGTTCTACGCTGATTGGTGGTGCTAATGGAGCTGGTTGGGCTATTATTTTAATGACTTTTATAGTCAGAATGGTGTTATTGCCACTAATGCTTAACCAACAAAAGAAAGCTACTACGCAACAAGAAAAAATGGCTCGGGTCCAACCACAAATGAAATTAATTCAAGAAGCGATGAAACGCAAGGATTTGACCCAAGAACAGCAGATGACTCTAGCAGGCTGGCAAAGAGAATTGTATTCGAAAAACAACCTCTCTTTAACTGGCGGAATGGGTTGCTTACCGCTGATTATTCAGTTTCCAATTATGATAGGAATTTATCAAGCAGTTATGTTTTCTAGCACATTAGCTCATTCAACTTTCTTTGGTATTTCCTTAAGTGAGCGTTCGCTATTAGTAACAATTATGGCTACTATTTTTGCATTTCTACAAGGATACCTTTCATTAATCGGTATTCCACCAGAGCAAAAAAAGCAAATGCAATACATGATTCTAATGAACCCATTGATGACTTTGTTTATTTCACTTTCTGTATCTGGTTCTGTTGCTTTATATTGGGCTGCCGGTAACTTTTTCTCAGTTATTCAACAGATAATTGTAACTTTTATTATTATGCCAAAAGTTAAACAAGAAGTTGATACTGAATTACAAAACGAACCGATAAAAGAAATTGTTACTAAGGATAAAATTGCTAATTTGCTAAGTTCTCCAACCACTAGCTCACAGAAAAATGAGCAAACGAATCAGTTACATCAAAATTTACGTAACCGCAATAAAGGCAAACAACAAAAGCATCATAAAGACTAAAAAATGCATGATTTTATTTAATAATGAAATCATGCATTTTTATAATATAAATTTTAACAGTAAGTGATTATAAGTATAGCAATTTCGCTTTATTTAATAATCGAAAACTACTACCAAAGCGCTTTAATTTACTTATTTTTTTGCTTACTTTGTTCACGTTGACGTAATTTTTGAGCTTGGGCCTTACTCAATACAGGAAAAATCATAATAAATTGACTTCCCTGTCCTTCAACAGATTCAACGCTAATCGTACCATGATAACTAGTTACCAGTTTTTGAGCAATTGAAAGCCCTAGACCATTGCCACCTTTTTCTCTTGTTCTAGCTTTATCTACACGATAAAAGCGATTAAAGATTTTACTTTGCTCAGACTTTGAAATTCCTTCCCCATAATCTTGAACAATAATATGGACTTCATTTTGATCTAGCCCAGCTGAAATATTTAATTCCTTACGGTCAGTAGAATATTTAATGCCATTATCAATCAGCACAACAAGCAATTGTTCTAAGTGACCCTGATATATTTGAATTTCCGTCTCGAGCGGCAAATCGTCCATATCAAGGCTAATTGTAAAGTCAGTATGAACCATTGCCATATTTCCGGTCACACGACGCAAAACATCTGCTACACGAGAAACTGCATTAGGATATTGCACATTAATTTGTTCAGCCCGTGTTAAATCAAGCATTTCTTGAATCAAGTGTTGCATTCTTTTCGCTTCTTGCAAGGAAGCATTAATTGATTCAGCTAAGATTTCAGGATCATCTTTACCCCAGCGCTCTAGCATATTTAAATGTCCTTCGATGACTGCAACTGGTGTACGCAATTCATGTGAAACATCACCAACAAATTCTTTTTGTTGATCAATATATCTTTGCATGCGATCTAACATTTGATTAAAGGAGACGGCTAATTCTTGTAATTCATCGTGACGATGAAAATCTTTGATTCTAACAGTACTATTAGGATCATCATTAACTTCTCTAGCAACTTTAGACATCTCTTTAACGGGCTTAACAATGCCTAACACAATTATCAGAGAAATAATTATAAATAAAATAATTGCTATAACCGAGATGCGTACCATCCATTTGAGAAGTTTCTGCATTAATCCGTTATAATACGTCATTTTGTTTGCTACAACAATATAGCCCGTAATTTTACCTGTTTGAATCGATCTAACTTTTTGATAGGTCACTAACTGCCGATGGTGATTTTGATAGACTTTTTCCATTAGGTAGTCACCTTGGAAATTTTTAAACTTAGGAATATTGCTACCATTATCAAAAACGTCTTCTTTTTCCAGATTATAGACCACTACATTTAAATCTGGATTAGTTAAAGATGACAAAAGGTCATCATTAAATGCATTTGTACTATGATCATTATCACTAATTGCAGGATTTCCTTGTAAAATATTACGGATAGATGGGGTCAATGATGGTACAACATTAGAAATCTGCAATTCATGTGGGATACGCGTAAGATTTTCATTTAGCTTGATCATCATTTCTTCAGACGTTTCTCTTTGTTGCGTCATTGATTGCTGGTCAACGATAGAATAAATAATTACTGAAAATACAATAAAAGAGACCATAATCGTTAATGCAACGACACTTACCCAATGGACGATTAAGGACGAGTGTTTGGTCTCTTTTATATTTTTTTGATTATTTTTTTTCATCGTCCTCATCTCTTACCATATATCCGGTACCGCGAACGGTCTTAATATATGATTGTTGTCCAGGAACATCAATCTTATTACGTAAATAGCGTACATAGACTTCAACAACATTTGTTTCAATATTTGAACCTGGTCCCCAAATTTTTGATAACAATTGATCACGACTAACTACGTTATTCTTATTTTTGATTAAGGTCATCAAAAGATTGTATTCACGCTTGGTCAAATCAACAGCTTTACCATCACCACGACGAACAATTCGATTTGCAGTTTCAATAGTCATATCCTTAAACTTAATGACTTTCTTTTCAATTGTGCCATCCGATGCTTCTTTTTCGATTTTAACCCGACGCAAAACTGCGCGCAAACGAGCCAAAAGTTCTTCAATTGCAAAGGGCTTCACAATATAGTCATCCGCACCATGATCTAAACCTGATACGCGATCAATCACTGAATCCCTAGCAGTCATCATAATAATAGGTGTACTCTTAGCTTGACGAACGCGACGCGCAATTTCCAAGCCATTTAAATCAGGCAACATTAAATCTAACAAAATTGCATCAAAATCTTCTTTTAATGCAAGCTCTAAGCTTTTACGACCATTACTTTCAACTACTGTATCGTAATTTTCATGTTTAAGTTCTAACTCAACAAAGCGTGCTAAGTTCTTTTCATCTTCAACAATTAAAATTCTTGCCATTTTTTCTTCCTTTTCATAATTATTAAATACAAACCAGCATTATAACCTAATTATAAGTTAAGCATACTTTAAAAATGCTTTTAAAACAAGATAAAAAAATCAGGTTAAGACTAACTCTGATTTGATTTTGATTTTTATTTTTAATTACTCTGCATCCTGATTATCATTTTTCTGATTAAATAAATTTTTTAGTTTGGCAAAAGCCGGATTTATCTGGTTTGATTTACCCTTATTAAATTCTGCTTCTGAAATGACAGTCCAACCATTACCTTGAGGATAAATATTATCTTTTTCTTCCTCAGGTGTCAAAATAGTGACGGGTATATGCAGTAAAATATTGTCTTCAATCGCAGTTTGTAAATCTATATTGTCATCTTCGATTTTGACAATTGGTATATCACTTTCATCGAGCTCTTCTTTAGGTATATCAGTAGTAGTATAACTTTCACTATACCTGAAATTTTCATAATATTCTACTGGTTCTAAACTCCGACTGGAAGGAACAACTAAATTAGCTGTAACTTGAAAATTGCCTGTTACATAGGGCTCGCTATAAAACACATCACCAACAAACTGAACATTTTCAACTTTATAAAGTAACTTTTGACTACGCTGTAAAAATTCTGGTCTTACATTTACAGCACATTCAATATGGGTCAAAGGAGCTGAACTCTTTACTATTTGTGAAAAACTAAGTGATAACATTTTATACCTCCAAAGGACGACGCCCAAAGTTTTGATCAGTCTGCATAACCTGCTCGAATAGCCGATCAACTCGCTTTTGCAAATGCAACGAACCAGTCTTAGTATTTTTTTGGTCGACCTTAGATACAATATTAGCCGATGTTTCTTTTCTAATCTGTTTCAAATATTTTTGACCTATCTTACTATAACCAAGTAGCAGAATCGCCTCATTATTAAAACTGGCAATTATATCATCTTGTGTAACATTTAGCAAAGTATATAAACTCAAGCGTCGTAGCCGTGAATATGTATACCTTTTAGATTTGATTCGCCGTAAAAATTCTGTAAAAGTTTGAGCTAAATGAATTTCATGTTTCATCTTATATTCAAGCCCTTCACTCATTTGATAAATTTGTCGCAATTCTGTGTATGTCGCTGATTCAAGCCGATACTTTAAAAATGGAAATAAAATATTCCAATTTGGATACACTTTTTGTTGCTGTAAATTTTCAACTTCTTTTTCAGGTAACCATTGATTAAGGTCAATATTTGCTCCATTATGCAAAATAATATTCCTAATAGCACTGCCACTTTGGACTACTCCACTGTCATGCAATAAATCATCATGCCCTGCACCAATACGACTAATTGGATGCAAACTTAATGGTTCACCAAGATTGTGATTAGCAACTGCATATGCTAGAGCTAAAATAGCGTTTGGTTCATTAACCTCATGGCCAACTTCACGGGCAACCATTTGATTATACTGCGTCGAATATGTTTGACTATAATCATTAAAATCCATATGACTTTGGGGAATCTCAGCAATTCTACCACCCAAATAAGCAAAATTTTGGCTAGCATCTTCAACCCCAAAAACTAAGTCGCTAACCCCTAGTTTAACTAACTGATCAATACTACCTAACGAAAAAAGGTCCGCTGGCTGGACTGACGTAGAAAATGGCAATTCAAAAACCAAATCAGCACCACTTTCTAATGCAGCCTGTGCTCTTGCCCATTTATCAATAATCGCCATCTCGCCTCTTTGAACATAGTTACCCGACATAATGACGACAATTGGATCTCTACTACCAGCAAGATAACGTGCTTGATTCATTAAAAACTCATGTCCACTATGGAAGGGATTATATTCTGCAATGATCCCAACAACACTCATATTCAGCTAGTCTTCCTTTATTTCTATTTTTTTACCATCAGTCCATAATTTTTCAACGTTGTAAAAATCACGAGCTTCTTCTGTAAATACATTAACCACAACATCACCTAAGTCAAGTAATAACCAATTTGACTCGCTAGATCCTTCAACGCGATAATCGTTAAAGTTAGCCAGATGTGCTGCATCAATAATTGCATTGGCAATTGCATGTAGTTGACGATTAGAACCTGCACTTGTTGCAACATAGTAATCAGCCAGAATACTATAGCCTTGCATATCATAGGCAACAGTATTTTCACCATGGCGATCACTAATTGCCTTTAATGTAAATGTTAAAATATCTTTACTAGTCAATTTTTCTCCTCATTATTTTCCTTAGTACTCCACACATTATACGCATCTAGAGTACGGGGGTAAATTTTATCTCTCTTTTTTATCAAAAATTCAAGAGTATGTGCTAGTTGGTAAGCCACACCCGAATCTAAGTTATTACACGTAACCTCTTGTGCTTCCTCAACTCCAGCAAAAGTCCTTCCCGGCTCAATATAATCAGCCATAAAAACAATTTTATCTAACAGGGTCATTTCGACGTCAGCTGTTGTATGACGCTTTATAGCATTGAGAATTTCCGAATCTATAATTTTTAAGTCGCGTTGCACAAAATATGCTCCTACCATACCATGCCAAATAGCTGGACCCCAATTTAAAAGGTCATGGTCCATCTTTTGTTCCTTAATTACTTTACGAAATTCATCAGCTGGAATTTGTTTAGCATAATCATGAACAAAACCGGTTAAAGCTGCTTTATTTTCATCATAGTGATTCAATTTGGCTAATTTTCTTGCTGTTTCACTGACTCTAACACAGTGATTAAACCGACTTTGATCCATATTATTTTTTTCTTTAGTTATTATTTCATTGCTAGATAATGGTGAATAAGTATTTTCAAAAAACAAATCACTCATAATATAATCCCTTTTTTTGAATATAATTTAAAACTGTTTCTGGTACTAAGTATCTAATTGAACCACCCACTGCAATAGTTTGCCGAACTAAGGTTGAGCTTACATCAATGCCTGGTACATCTACCCAAATCATTGGTAACCTTGCCTTTTGGGGATAGCCGGCACGCTGTATCCCAACCAAAGTGGCCAATTGGGCTAATTTAGTTGGCTCTTTCCATTCAAATAATTGATTAACTTGATCACTACCCATAATTAAATAATAACGATTCTCGGGGTAGATTTCATGTAAATAACGTAAGGTATCTACAGTGTATGAGACGCCACCACGAAATAATTCAAACAACTTAACCTGAAACCGCGCATTATTTTGCGTAGCCAATTCTAGCATATTTGCTCGATCTTGAGCGGAAACAATTGGCGTATTTTTTAACGGAGGTATATTGGTCGGAATAAACCAAATTTCATCTAAATGCAGCTTACTTAATACTTGTTCTGCTACAAGCAAGTGTCCAATGTGAACTGGATTAAATGTGCCACCAAAAATACCAATTTGCTTACCATCATGTGCCTTTAATTTTTCTGCTTGAACCTCTACTACAGAGTTATTTTTTAAATCTTTTGCAATCGCAACCATTTTTTCCTCTATATTAAAGCACGTCTAATTCCTAATCCAATGCGGTTAGGTGTGTATATTTTAACTAAGCAATTTGCCGGTACCGTAATAAAACCAATACCACCAAATAATAAGTCACTTTTGACACTAGTATGAAACTCTTGTCCCTTAAGTGCAGGTAAATCAGTAGTGTCTGCTGGCGGGACAAGCAATTCACCTAAATGCTTTAGATAAAATTCATCAGCATTTTCCGTCTTAGTACGATGAACATATAAATCACGTGCAACATACACAGTAAAACTTGTAGGTTCACCTTTTAAGTAGTCGATTCTACCTAAACCAGCTAAAAATAATGTATTGCCGAGCCGTAATTGATATGTTGCTGGCTTCATTGGCTTTTGCGGCGAAATTACCGCTAAATCTCTTGCATTCAAACGCGTAGCCAGTTGATTTTCAGACATTATTCCAGGAGTATCAACTAAGAAATGACCATTTTCCAAAGGAATTTCAATTTTGTCAAGTGTTGTACCAGGAAAGCGTGAAGTTGTAATTAGATCCTTAATATCGCCCATTTGATTAATGATTGCATTAATTAAAGTTGACTTGCCGACATTAGTCATACCCACAAAATATACGTCTTGCTCTTGAGAACGCTTGTCTAGATATGAAATTAAATTAGCTAAATTTTTTTGCTTTTTGGCACTGACTAAAAATATTTTTTTAGGGAATAAGCCAACGCGATTTGCCTCTTGTCTCATCCAGTCTTTAATTTTACTTTGACGTGAGTTTTTAGGAAATAAATCAAATTTGTTACCAACTAAAATAAAATCATTATCCCCAATAAAACGAGTTAGAGAAGATAATAATGAATTCGTGAAGTCAAACAAATCTACCACATTAACAATTAATGATTTTTTTTCAGCTAAAGAATTAAGTAGTGCTAAAAAGTCATCGTTATCAATGGCAACTGGCATAATTTCATTATAATGTCGCAAACGAAAACATCTTTGACAATAGATATCATTATCTTCGGTATCAATAGCATCTTTTAATCGCTTAGCTGGCAAGTATCCTGCTTCATTAATTTCATCAGATTGCAACACAGCGCCACAACCGATACAAATAATTTTGTCATCCATTTTTTAATGTCTCCTTAAAAGTTATCGGCTGGGAAAGTGCTAAAAAGAAAAAAATTAATTTTTCTAAAAAACGATTAATACGCGTATTCCACTTATCGGTCTTAACCAATGGCTTGACTAAAACTGATTTAACGCCAGCAAAATTTCCTGCCTGTATATCAGTAATCAACTGATCGCCAACCATCATTACCTGATTAGATGCTAAACCCATTTTTTCCCTTTTTCTTGTAATTGCAAATGGTAAGGGTTTCCTTGACTTAGCGATAAATTCAATATGGTAGGGGGTAAGGACCTTGCTAATTCGTTTGGCATTATTATTTGAAATTACCACCAATTTAATCCCAGCATTTTTTAAACGCTGATTTAACATGTCCATTTCCTTGGCTGTTTCAAACTTATCCCAAGCCAAAAGAGTATTATCTAGATCTGAAAATACCGCTTTAATACCCATTTGATGAAGTACATTGGTATCTAAATGATAAATTGTATCAATTGTATAACATGGTCTAAATAACATTTAACTTTCCCTTCATTAACATGTCCATAGTCTAATATATCAGAGAATAAGCTTCAAGTGATAAATTTTGACATAAAAAAACGGCGCAACCGCGCCATTCTTTAACTTATTTTAAAGCATTTTTAGCAGTTTCAGCTAATTGTGCAAAAGTCTTTGAATCACTATATGCAATATCGGCTAACATTTTACGGTTGATATCAATACCCGCAACTTTCAAGCCGTGCATTAACTTAGAATATGAAAGATCATTTTGTCTTGCTGCAGCATTAATTCTCGCAATCCATAACTTTCTAAAGTCACTCTTACGTCTTCTACGATCACGGAATGCATATCTGTAAGATACGAATAATTGTGTACTTGCAGCTTTAAATTGCATATGCTTTGCGCCCCGGTAACCCTTAGCGAGCTTCATAATCTTTTTACGACGTTTACGTGTTACTGTTCCACCCTTAACTCTTGGCATCTAAAATTCCTCCTAAATATCGCTGTTACTTTAATAATTAACGCATTTGTGAGAGCATCTGCTTGATGCGCTTCAAGTCGCTACGCGAAACTAAAGTAGCCTTTCTCAAATGACGACGTTGTTTCTTAGTCTTACCGTGGAAACGGTGACCAGTAAAAGCGTGATGACGCT
The DNA here is from genome assembly GCF_003692985.1 of Lactobacillus sp. ESL0237. Taxonomy (NCBI): domain Bacteria; kingdom Bacillati; phylum Bacillota; class Bacilli; order Lactobacillales; family Lactobacillaceae; genus Lactobacillus; species Lactobacillus sp. ESL0237. Next base: position 62,655 of record NZ_REHE01000009.1, read on the forward strand.
TTAATTGACCAGAAGCAGTTCTTTTAAAACGCTTTGCTGAAGCGCGGTGGGTTTTCATTTTAGGCATTTCTAATTCCTCCAAATTAACTATTTATTTTTATCACTCTTGGGAGCAAGTATTAAGAACATTGAACGACCTTCCATCTTTGGCTTGCTTACAACAGTAGCAATGTCCGCAGTGGCTTCTGCCATTTTTTCTAGCACATCACGTCCTAATTCTTTATGAGTAATAGCTCGACCCCTGAATCTAATTGAAACACGAACATTAGCTCCTTCTTTAGTAAGAAACTTTTGCGCATGCTTTAATTTAGTGTTAAAATCATTGCCTTCAATTGTTGGACTTAGGCGTATTTCCTTCACACTAACTGTCTTTGACTTTTTGCGTGATTCTTTAACCTTCTTTTGTTGTTCAAAACGGTATTTACCGTAGTCCATTATACGAGCAACTGGTGGTTTGGCATTAGGCGAAATTAGAACTAAATCTAAATTTGCAACACTTGCTTGGCGTAAAGCCTCAGCTTTGGTTACAACACCAACTTGTTCACCATCTTCATTAATTAAACGAACTTCGCGTGAGCGAATTTGGTCGTTTAATATCAAATTCCTTGGTATAATTCTTCACCTCCATAGTTAACTTGAGGACAAGAAAAGAGCGGGTAATAAGTAACCCGCTCTTAATCAACAGAAAATATCGATTAGCCCAGAGGTCAACTTAACTTAGGCGAGAAGCGGGATGCTTCTTCTTGTTCTCAACTAATGTGATTATACACGTCTTCTACTAACTAGTCAAATTGTTTTAATAAATAAAGTATTATATTTATTAAAGTAATATCAAAATTGTAGCTAATCAATTTAATTATAAAGAGTTTTATAATTAAATCCAGGAACTCGACCAAACCATTTTTTAATTAAACGATTATATTGGCCATCATGTTGCATTTTTACAATTGCCCGATTAATAGCACGCTCGAATTTTTCTTGATGCTTGTTAATGGCAATTCCATAGGGTTCATGGGTAAAGGTCCCTCCGCGCACCTCTAATGTCGGGCTTTCAACCGCAAGACCATATAAAACACCGTTATCACTGGAAAGGGCATCCCCTTGACCAGCTTTTAATGCAACAACTGCTTGACCATAGTCTTGCATTTGCACCACCTTAGCTTGCGGGGCTATTTTTTTAATTACTTCAACTGAATTATCACCAATAATTCCAATAACGGTTTTCCCTTTTAAATCATGAACGTTTTTTATTTTAGAATCTTTTCTAACTAGCAAAGACTGCCCCGCAGCAAAATATGGACGTGAAAAGTTTACCAGTTTCTTGCGCTGCGGCGTAATAGTCATTGTGGCAATTACAGCATCCACATTACCATTTTTAAGAAGTGGAATTCTTGACTGAGCAGTTGCTAAAACAAATTTAGCTTGACCACGTGAGCCTAAAATTTCTTTCGTTACAGCTTTAGCCACATCAACGTCAAAACCTTTTTCCTGATAATCTCTAACATCTGTTAAACTGAATAGCCTGACATCACTTTCAATTCCCCATGTAATTGTTTTAGAAGCTTGTGCATTCTTTAAAACATCTTGATCAGAAACTCGCTGACTGCAACCTGCTAACAAAAATAGACTGATTAATACCGGAACTAGGTCAAAAATTTTCTTCATATTGACTCTCCCAATAATAAAACAACGGCTGCTCAACAAATTTCAAAGTAGCTCTTAATTACTTATTTTTTGCGTGAATAAGATTTAACATCTTGATCAATTTCTTGAATAAATTGGTCTAAACCTTTGGCTACTTCTTCCTCCGTTCCATAGCGCCGAACATTAACACCATTTGCTTTCATTTCATTGTCACCTAAAACTAAGGTATAAGGAACTTTTTGTGTCTGCGATTCACGAATTTTATAACCTAATTTTTCATTACGTAAATCTGCTTCTGCTCTAAAACCACGCTTATTTAATTCATCACGAACCTTTTTAGCATAATCAGAATGCGCATCAAGATTAACAGGAATTACTTCAACTTGAACTGGAGCAAGCCACGTTGGAAAGGCACCTTTATAAATTTCAATTAAATAAGCAATAAAGCGTTCCATTGTGCCTACAATTCCGCGGTGCATCATCACTGGGCGATGCTCTTCCCCATCTTGCCCAATATAAGTCAAATTAAATCTTTCTGGTAACATAAAGTCGAGTTGAATTGTTGACATTGTTTCGTCAGCACCCAGAGCTGTTTTAGTTTGAATGTCTAACTTCGGACCATAAAAAGCAGCTTCACCTTCTGCTTCAACATAGTCAAGTCCCATGTCATCCATCGCTTTTTTAAGCATTGATTGACTTCTTTCCCACATTTCATCATTAGCAAAATACTTTTCTGTATTCTTCGGATCACGATATGACAGTCTGAAATAGTAATCAGTAATATCAAAGTCCTTATAAACGTCCATAATTAATTTCAAAATCTTAGAAAATTCTGCTTGTACTTGGTCAAGCGTAACAAAAGTATGACCATCATTTAAAGTCATCTCACGTACTCGTTGCAAACCTGACAAAGCACCAGATTTTTCATATCTGTGCATCATTCCCAATTCAGCAATTCTAATAGGCAATTCACGATATGAACGGATATGATGCTTATAAATTTGAATGTGTGACGGACAATTCATTGGGCGAATTTCAAGCATTTCACCATCGCCCATGTCCATTGGAGGAAACATATCATCACGATAATGTGCCCAATGACCTGAGGTCTTATACGCATCTACATTTAAAAGAACGGGGGTATATACATGTTGATAACCATCAGCAACTTCACGATCAATAATATAACGCTCAACTACGCGCCTAATAGTTGCTCCTTTTGGCATCCAGTATGGTAATCCTGCACCAACTTTAGGATCAACAAAGAATAAATCAAGATCACGCCCAATTGTACGGTGATCACGTTCTTTAATTTCTTCACGTCGCTTTAAATCAGCCTCAAGATCAGCCTTTTTGAAGAAAGCCGTTCCAGAAATTCTTTGTAGCATTGGATTAGATGACTGCCCCTGCCAATAAGCACCCGCAACTGACAATAATTTAAATTGCTTAATTTTACCAGTATTTGATACCAAAATATCAAAGCCAAAATCAATAAAGTCACCTAACCTATATGCTGTAATTTCATCGCTTGCTTCAGCTTGCAGTAAATCAAGTTTAAAAGCATTATCTCTGAAAATTTCTTGAAGTTCTGCCCGTGACATTGTCACTGCTTCAATTTTTTCACCAGCCTTAATTAAATGCTTAACTGCTTTTTCAAGTTCAGGTAATTCACTAATCTTGATTTGGTTTTCTTTGTCAGTATCAACAAAGAACCCATCTGTCTCAGTCCCATGTTCACCTAAGCGTAACTCTGGATAAGCTTTCTTCGCTGCTGCTTCAAAAATAAAAGCTGCACTAGCTCTTAAAATATTTAAACCTTCTTCATCCCGATCAGTAATAATCGCAACCTCAGCATCTTGATTTAATTCATATTCTACTGGATGAAGTTGTCCGTTAACTCTACCAGCAAGTGCTGCTTTGCCAAGAGAAGTTGAAATGCTGTGTGCTAATTCATTAATAGTGACTGTTTGTTCAAAAGCTCGTTTTGATCCATCTGGTAAAATAATTGAAAAGCTCATATTTCCTCCAAATAATAAAAAAAGTCCCAGTGCATTATGCACTGGGACGTATTTAGCGTGGTTCCACCCAATTTAGGCTAGTTCTGTCTAGCCCACTCTTTCTGAATCGATAGTGGAATTCACCCAATTATTTACTCTTTAACAATGAATAAGTGGGGTGTCGACTCTAATAAAAAACTTCCAGAATACCGTCTTTCTCTCTGATACGAGCAACATCATGTTCATTCATTTAATACAATTATACATATTTAACATTTAATTGCAATAATTTTTTAAAAAGCAAAGAAATCCACCAATATTTATTAAATTAACTACGCCGATTGGGTCCGGATACAATTATTTCAGTTGCGAGTGTCTTTACACGCTCCATCAGTCGCGCTGCTTTTACTGGGTCAATTGCATTTTTGGTTTCCTTAAAATGTTCTTCTAAATCTGCCATTGCAAAATTAGAAGAGAAAAAGGTCGGCAGTTCATTGTCCATTCGTGCCTGAAGAATTATGCCCAAAACTTCATCTCTTGACCATTGACTTAATGTTTCAGCACCAACATCATCTAAAATCAATAAGTCACAGTGAGCTATGCGCTGGACTTCATTTGTTAAACTGTTGTCGCCAAAATGACTCGCTAAGTTAGCAATAAAAGTTGGTAAATGCAAAAAAATAACCTGTTTATTCATCGCTGCTATCGAATTAGCAAGACCAGCTAGTAAATAAGTCTTGCCTACGCCAAAATCGCCTGATAAATACAAACCCTTTTGATGAACATTTGTTTTATATAGACTCAAAAATTCTTGAATTTTAGCAATAGCTGTTCTGCGTCCTGCAGTCACTTCCACTTGACTTAAACGTACGTTATGCAAATTTAGTGGCAAATTAATTAAACGAACATGCTTTTTGATACTATGATCTCTATCTTGAGCTAATTTGCTTTCTTCAGGAACATATTTAAGTGTGATGGCATTGCTACTTAACATCAATTCTGGACGATAGCCAACAATTACTGGATCTTTATGATGCTGCGAGATATAAAATTCGTATAAACTAGAGAGGCTCGCATTAATCATTTCATCCGTTATTTTATCTCGGTAAACATTAATAAATTTTTTAATTTTAGGATCAGCTAAAATTTGCTTGCGAATCTCGTCAAAATTATTTTTCTTAGTTAGTTTTGAATTGTTTTTAATTATTAGCTGATTTATTGTACGCATTTTTTACCTACTTCATACCATTTTCACTTTCAAAATTCTTAAAGAAGTTCTTTAAATCATCTGCTGAAACATCAGTTTCATTCTTTGCCTGACGTTTACTCCAATCGGTACCCTTTTCTACTGATTTTTTACTATAGTTACGATAATGACTAACTTTATTCTTTTGTTTAGCCTGTTTTCTTTTAGCAATATATTCTAAGGCTTGTTCTCCTGAATGTACCCCATGTTGCAGCCAATCATGTAAAATCGTATTAGTTAAATTATAAGAAAGCTTAGGGCTACTTTGCAGACAAACATACGTTAATATATTAAGCAAGTCTGCTGAAATGCCTTTCTGGTTATATAAATTATCAAGTAATTGATATTCACTTGCATCAACAAAATCATGACTCTCATTTTTTAAGTAATAGATAAATTGCGCCGGAGTTTTTTCATGTGCTAATTGCAAAATTTCCTGTTCTTTTTTACTAAATTGCTTATCATTAAAAGTTGAATCTGCTTGCAACGTCCGTTTTTGATTCTGTTGCTGCGTATCTGTACCATGAATGGTGTTTGCAATCGTTCGCTTAATTAATGGCATGTTCAATTGATATTCACCGTGCAAACAAGATAAAGTTTCATCAACAAATTCTTGTTCGGCTAGACCATATGTCCGCATTAGACCACGAATTGCTTCACGATTTTTATCAATTTCACTATTTGGGATTTGATATATTTCAAATTGCTGTTTCATAAAATCCCAATCAATACTGTCTTGTTGATTGATACTTGCTTGTTGATTTTGACCAACCTGGTTTTCACGCACTGCTTGTTTGACTTCTGGTGAAGGATCGATTGCCTCTGCTTTTGGCAAACTAAAAACATCCATAAATGAAGCGGATATATCTTGCGCATTAGCCAATCCGGTCACAGTATTTTTATTTTGCTTATTCTCATGTGCAAAATCACTACTTAGCTTTTGAAAAACTGTAACACCAACTTTTTCTTTTAATAAACTAGCTAATAGTGTTGTGGCAAAAAATTCACTACTACTGGGTACTTCTGCCAAACGAAAAGTTAAAACTTGACCCATAATTTTATTATCGAGTAATTTTGTTTGAACTAATCCGACAGCTTCCAACTTATGTAATGCGATAAACAAGCTTTTGAGGTCGCAGTCTAGTTGTTCTTGTAAACTATACAGTCCATGTGCATCTGACAGAATCATTTGTGGACGGTAATCCTCATTTAAGCTTAAATATAAAGCTAGCGCTAACGAGCCAATTAATGGTTGATATAACTTAACTAGAATACGCAGTGCAGTTATAGAAATTTCTACCCGATTAATAATTAAAAAAGGCTGTTTAGGATTGGGCGTCATAAACATGACTAATTACCCTTCTCTCTTTTGGCCATCATATCTTCCATTGTCTTCATAAAACTAGACATATCCTTAAATTCACGATAAATTGATGCAAACCGAATATAGGCAACATCATCTAATTCAGCTAATTCATCCATAACCAATTTTCCAATTTTTTTAGATGAAATCTCACTAATTCCTTGTTGTCTAATTTTATTTTCTACATGATCAACTAATTGTTCAAATTGAGAACTAGTAATGGGCCGTTTTTGTCCAGCAGCCATTACACCATGAAGTATTTTTTTGCGGTTAAATGGCTCCCGTGTACCATCATTTTTAATTACTAATAAAGGTGTTGTCTCAATTCGTTCAAAAGTAGTAAACCGAAAACCACAATTTTCACATTCTCTTCGCCGTCTTATTGATCTATTTTCATCACTAGGTCGTGAATCAATGACACGAGATGCATTTTGTCGACAATTAGGACATTCCATACTCTGACTCCTTAATTATTTTACTAATCAATTTATCTAATTTAGTTTCTAAAACTTTTATTGTACTGGTATTTAAAATTACATAATCAGCCAACTTTGCTTTTTGGGCTAACGACATCTGGCTATTAATTCGAGCTATCGCATCTTTTTCAGTTAAATTGTCTCGTACCATTAAACGCTTGATTTGCTCACCCTCTGGTAAAGCAATTAAAATACTACAATCACATAAATTTCGAGCTTTAGATTCAAAAAGTAGTGGTGCATCAAGAACAACAATCAACTCACCTAGCTTTTTATATCGAGTAATTTTAGCCTGAATTTCTTTTAAAATCAATGGATGTGTAATAGCATTCAGCCTTTTCAATTGCTGCTTATCATTAAAAACTATTTGCCCAAGTTTTGCACGATTAATTGATTTATCTGAATTTAAAATATTACATCCAAATTCTGTCACTACAACTTTATAACCTGCATGATCTATATTTAAAAGCTCATGAGCGATTCTGTCACTATCAATAACTGGTATCTTCTTTTTATGAAAGAATGCATCTGCCGTACTCTTCCCGCTAGCAATTCCACCAGTTAAGCCTATCACGATAGTCACTTATAAATCACCTGACAATCGGGACAAAATGTAGTACCACGTCCTGATACCTTGATTTTTTCTAATAAAACCCCACAGCGTGGGCAAGGCTCACCTTTATGTCCATATACCTTCAGTAATTTTTGAAAATCGCCCGTATCACCGTTTGCATCAAGATAAGTATGTATGGTTGTGCCGTGCTTTTTTATGGCCAAGTCAATTAGTTCATTAATATTGTCGTGCAATTGATGTCCTTGAAACTGCGGAATTTGATTGGCTAAACTTAGTGGGTGAATTTTTGTCTGCCACAATACCTCATCAACGTAAATATTACCAAGTCCAGCAACAATTGTTTGGTCAAGCAGTGCATTTTTTATATTCTTTTTTTTGCGACTAAGTGCATTTATCAAGTACTGTGTAGTGAATTCAGATGAATTAGGTTCGCAGCCCAATTTACTAATACCGGTTACTTCCTTTTCTGTACCAGTCTTAACCAATTGCATGCGTCCAAATTTACGGACATCATTATAACGTAATGCTGTTTTGTCTGTAAAAGCTATTTGAACATGATCGTGCTTATCTTTAGGTATATTAGCCTCTACTAAACGATATTTACCTTCCATCCGCAAATGAGAAACAATAGTTAATTGACCACTTAAACGAATTAGTAAATATTTTGCATAACGATCTATCGTTTCGATTTTCTTACCTACTAATTGCTGAATAAATTGCTCAGAATCACTAGCAATAATTTTAGGATACCACACCGTAACTGCTTGAATCGTTTTTCCTTTAACCAAAGGAAGAAGAGTTCGGCGAACTGTTTCTACTTCTGGCATTTCTGGCATTGATCTATCTCCTTACTTTGCATCAAACCAATCATGACCATAGCCTGAATCAGCAACCAATGGAATATCTAAATGTACTGCTGATTGCATCACTGCAGGAACAATCTCTTTGATAGTTGCTAACTCATCTTTAGGAACATCAAAAATCAATTCATCATGAACTTGAACAACCATTTTTGTTTTTAAATGAAGTTCATCTAACTTGCGTTGCATATTAATCATCGCAATTTTAATAATATCTGCTGCAGATCCTTGAATTGGCGAATTAATTGCAGTACGTTCAGCAAATGATCGAATATTAAAGTTTTTAGCGTGAATATCTGGTAAATAACGCCGGCGATGCATAATAGTTTCAGCATAACCCTTTTCACGAGCTATTTGAACCGCTTTATCCATGTATTCTTTAATTTGGGGGTATTGTTCAAAGTAATTATCGATAAATTCTTGAGCTTGCTTACGACTGATATTCAAATTTTTGGATAGCCCATAATCTGAAATGCCATAAACAATACCAAAATTAACTGCTTTGGCTCTGCGCCTCATTAATGGGGTTACTTCTGCTGGAGATTTCAATTTGAAAATTTTCATAGCAGTATGCGCATGAATATCATAGCCAGTTCTAAAAGCTTCTTGCATTTGCTCATCACCAGAAACTTGAGCTAAAATCCGTAATTCTATTTGAGAATAATCGCAAGAAAAAATGTAACCAGCTGGATCACTTGGTACAAAGGCTTTTCTAATCTGCTTACCTTCCTGTGTCCGAGTAGGAATATTTTGTAAATTGGGATCAACAGAGGATAAACGCCCAGTTGCTGTTAAAGTCTGTAGATAGCGAGTATGAACTCGTCCATCTTGCTTAATTACATCAAGTAACCCATTAACATAGGTTGACTGAATTTTGGCAGTTTGCCGATAAGTTAAAATATCAGCAATAATGGGACTTTGATCTTGCAATTGTGTTAAAACATCAACTGAAGTTGAATAACCGGTTTTTGTTTTTTTAATAGCAGGCAACCCCAACTTTTCAAATAAAATATGACCTAATTGCTTCGGTGAATTAATATTAAACTCTTCGCCGGCCTCTTCATATATTTTTCTTTCTAAATTTTTGAGTTCAACGGCAAACTCTTGCTGCAAATCAGTTAAAGTATGGGCTTGAACTTTAATCCCGTTAATCTCCATAATTGCTAATACTCGAGCTACAGGCAGTTCAATACTTGCATATAAGTCATCTTGTTCATGGTCTTTAAGTTTACTCAAGAGCGATTCTTTTAAGCTAGCAATAGCTTCAACTTTGGTAGCAAGATGATTATACAGCAACTGATCATCAGCAGGTATTTGTTGACTTTTACCCTTACCGTATACCTCATGATCATGTTTTACTGAATTATCACCATACATGTTGCAAATTTCCGCCATATCATCAGAATTATTTTCATTATTAATCAGATATGAAGTTAAGAGCATATCGTATTCGATTCCTTGAACTTGAATACCTAAACGTCTTAAACCAACCATTGTTCTTTTTAAATCAAAAACATTTTTTTTGATTTTTTCATTCTCTAGGATACTTTTTAGTTCGTTATTCTTTAAAAGATTTACATCGCGACTAAGATAAACTTGCTTATCAATCGCAAAAGCAAAACCAACAAAAGTAGCTGAATGATAATTTGCCCCCAGCATTCCTAAATAAAAGCTAATCGTCTCAGCTTCCTTGACCTTTAAGGCGAGGTTTTTATCGGTTAATTCAGTAAATTCAACATTAGATGCTTGATAAGCACTGTCATTTGGCTCCAATAATTTAGGCGACGGTTCTAAATCATTTAGAAATTTACGAAAATTCATTTTTTCATAAAAATGACGTAATGCATCATAATCAACACTTCTCTTTTTCAAATCAGCAAGACCAATCGTCACCGGTGTACTGCAATTGATTGTAGCAAGCTTCTTAGCCAAAAAGGCCTTATCCTTATCCTTTATTAAATTTTCTTTTAATTTTGACTTTTTTAATTCATCAACATGTTCATATAAGCTTTCAATTGAACCATATTCTTGAATAAGCTGTGCAGCAGTCTTAGGTCCAACCTTAGTCACACCAGGATAATTATCTGAATTATCTCCCATTAGAGCTTTCATATCAATAAACTCAGTAGGTGTTACTCCATTAACCTCTTTCATATGTTCTGGCGTATATGCTTCCAGGTTCAGTACACCTGATTTAGTCACCATTACTGTTACTTTATCTGATGCTAATTGTGTTAAATCCTTATCCCCAGTTACTATGGTTACTTCAAAATTGTTTTTTTCACCAATTTTTGAAAAAGTACCAATTATATCATCTGCTTCATAATCAGTTAATTCATACGTAGCAATCCCCAAATCATGTAATAGTTCATGAATATATGGTAATTGCTCAGACAGTTCAGGCGGGGTTTTTTGCCTGCCACCTTTATAATCACTATACATGGCAGTTCTAAAAGTGGTTTTACCAGCATCAAACGCAACCAAAATATGGTCAGGCTGAACATCACTAAGTAAAACATCGAGCATATTTTTAAAAGTATAAATGGCATTAGTATGTAAACCATCTGCGTTTTTAAAATTTTCAAGTTGACGGTACAGGGCATAAAACGCCCGAAATGCAATCGAATTACCATCAATTAAAAGTAATTTTTGATTAGCCATTGAATCTCCTCACAAGTAAAGCTATAGTTTCTTTTATTCTAACAGTTTTTTTTACTTCTTGCAGAATGCAATCCTTTCCAAGAAAAAAATGACCAAACCAAAATAATAGGCAGTCAATTTGAAAATCTAAAACTTCAAAATAAAAAAGCAAATAATATAATTACTTGCTCATTTAATTAAACTAATTTATCAATTTTTACTATAATTAATCAAACACTTCTAAGTTAGAGCAATTTTTCAAAAGCAGCTTCATACTTTTGAATATCGCCAGCTCCCATAAAGACAATTACACAATCCTTAATTTTGGTTAAATCAGCAATGTTATCAAGATTAATCACTTCAGCATTAGGAATCTTTGCCACCAAGTCCTCACTGGAAATTGCTCCACCACTTTCTCTAGCTGAAGCATAAATTGGCGTTATATATGCTTTATCAACGCCACACAAAATATCAATAAATTCATTAGCGTATTTTTTTGTTCTTGTGAAGGTATGCGGTTGAAAAACAACAACTAAATTCTTATCAGGAAACTTTTGCCGAGTAGCTTGAATGGTTGCCCGCATTTCCGTTGGATGGTGGGCATAGTCATCAATTATACTAAATCCACCTAAATCTTTTTCAGAAAAACGCCGTTTTGCTCCCTTATATGTTAATAAACCTTTTTGAATCGCTGCTAATGGAATATTCTCTGTATATGCAACAGCAATTACTGCTGTTGCATTTAGAATGTTATGATCACCATACAAATGAATAGAAAATTGACCAATTTTTTCTCCATGGTGCAGAACACTAAAACTGGACCCAGCAGTAGACCGCCTAATATCTACTGCTTGAAAATCATCATTTCTATTAAAACCGTATGTATATTTATGGGCATTAGTATGTAATTTTTGTAAACGCTCATCTGCTCCCCAAACAAATAACCCCTTTTGCGTTTGATCAGCTGCTGTTTGAAAGGCAGCAGTATAATCCGCTTGATCTTTAAAATAATCAGGATGATCAAAATCAATATTGGTCATTATTTGATAATCAGGATGATAAGCCAAAAAATGCCGGCGATATTCATCAGCCTCATAAGCAAAAAAGCGTGAGTCTTTAACGCCTTTTCCTTCACCGTCACCAATCAAATAAGAGGTAGGCGCTGCCGTTTTTAAAACTTGAGCCAGCAAGCCAGTAGTCGATGTTTTACCGTGAGTACCAGAGACGCCAATACTGGTATGTAATTTAATGATTTCTTCAACTGTATCAGGATAACTTTGCCAAGATAGATTTTTCTCTTGACAAGTACTTACTTCAATATTGTCGTCTTTAAAAGCATTTCCTTTAACGATTACTTGACCGGTATCTTTAATATTATTGGCCGCAAATTTAGTGACTTTGATACCAGCTTCTGCTAAAGGAGTTTGCGTAAAAGTGTATTTTTCGATATCACTTCCCGCAACGTTATAGCCTAAATCATTAAGCAATAAAGCTAACGAAGCCATTCCTGTACCTTTAATTCCAATAAACCAAATTTGTTTATTCTTATCTAACATATTTTAAGCTCCAAAATTTCATTTAACACTGGTTATCATTCTACCATTATTTTTATCAAAAAAGCAGCACAGACTAATATTTCAGCATTAAAAAAGCCTCAAAAGTTAACTAACTTTTAGACTTATTTTTATACTATTTGCTAATTACAAACCAATCTTTCCGCTTGCTAATAATTCATCACATTCAGCAGGATCAAATGCTGCACCTACTGGAAAATCATCAGGTACAACTAGTATTCCTCGTTTTTGGGGAGCATGAGCAAGTCCTAGCTCGCGTGCTGAGCATATCATTCCATATGAATCAACATGCCGCAATGCCCCAGGCCAAATTTGTTGCCCATTAGGCATTAAGGTACCAGGAAGAGCTACCACAACCTTTTGTCCTTGAGCAATATTAGGAGCTCCACAAACAATTTGATATTCTTCATTATCGCCTACATCAACAGTTGTAACATGTAAATGATCAGAATCGGGATGCTTTTCACATGTCTTCACATAGCCATAGACTAAAGTCGGTTTACCATAGGCAAGCTGATCAGTAAAACCAACTTCTGCTAATTTTTGATTTAAAGCCACCAAATCAGTTTCAGAAAGCTTAACTTGTCCATCAGATAAACTATTATAATCAATTAATTGATCAACATTAAAAAAGTTATAACCAATCACATTGCCTTGTTCATCAATAATCTGGGTAACATCGTTCTTTTCGTTATATTCACTTTTACCATGGTCTTGACCCAAAATCACAATTAAAGTCTTGGGATAACTACGCTTATTAATACTAGTAATCATTTAGCAAAATCCTCTTTCATTAGTCCAATGACCGCAAAAAATTTTCAACTTCTTCTTTGGTTTTACGATCCTTATTAACTAGTCTACCAATTTCTTGACCATCTTGGTAGACAACAAAAGATGGAATTCCCATAATATCCATTTCTTTAGCCAGGTCAACAGCTCCATCGCGGTCAATCTGATAAAATTTGCTATCAGCAAAATCTTTTTCAATTGCTGGTAAAAATTGATCCAAAAAACGGCAATCAGGACACCAATCGGCAGAAAATTCCAGAATTACTCGTCCACTTTTTGTTATTTCAGTTAATTTATCTTTGTCAAATGCTTTAATTTGTTCCATCTTTAAAACCTCACGTCTTCATAAAGTACTTAATTATTTTACCCCAAAATTAGCGTGCAGAGCATAAATTGGATTACCCTTGGCCGCAAATTTATGTTCATATTCAGTTTCAATATTGTTTGCAATAATTTCGTGAACCTCATTATGCAAATCAACTGAAACAAAATCAAAGTTCATACCATAATTATTCATACTTTGTACAGAATACGCAAATAATCCAGCATTATCCGTTTTAAATTCAAGGTGACCATGCGGTGTAATTATTTTTTGATATTTCTGTAAAAATGATTTATAGGTCAGACGCCGCTTTTCATGGCGGCTTTTTGGCCAAGGATCACTAAAATTCAAATATAATACATCAGCGCTGTCAGGTGCAAAATAACAATCGATATTAGCTGCATCAGCACATAAAATTTGCAAATTATTTAAATTTTTTGCTAGCTTCGAACGTAAAATCATTCCCGCCGCTGAAATTTGTAACTCAACTGCCACAAAATTTTTTTCAGGGTGTTGTTCAGCCAAGGTCGTAATAAACTGCCCCTTCCCTGAACCAATTTCAATTTCAAGTGGTTTAGTATCGTTAGCAAAACGATCAGCCCAATTTATTGTATTTTGTGGATCCGGTCGATCTAAAACACTCTCTGGATGTTGATTAACTAAACTAACGGCCCACGGCTTGTTACGTAACCTCACTGATTATATCTTCCTTTGCTTAACTTTCCACGGTAAATACCAATGAGCAATTAGCCAGCTAAATAATAGTAAAAAGCTACTTGCTTCAAATAATTGCAAATTAACTGGTAGAATAAGTAACCAAAAAATGCTAATTATCACCCACTGCATAAATAAAGCTAAGGACAAGACTTTTAAAAGATCCTGTCCTCTTTTAATGTGCTCAATCGGATATACCTGATACATAATATTATTATCAAATTCGTTTGCCATTGGCAATAATTGATAAACCGTTAAAAAAACTACTAATGAGCATAAGGTCAAGGCCCATAGCCAATTTTGAACAAGCAAAGAAATTAAGCCAGCAAAAGCAGTCATTCTAACTAATAAATTCAAATTTTCTGGGTTGCGTAGTAAAGCCCGCCGATAAAGAAATTTATTAGGATTTTCGTTTCTGAGTGAGTTAGGAAGTAAAAAGTCTAAGTATTTACGTCGTCTAATTTTTACTTTTCGCTCTTTAACATCCGTAAACATGCTAAATACGCCATATACTTGATTTTTACGTCTTTGCTCTAGCTCTACTGCATATTGCCAATCAAACAAGGCAGCATTTTGTGGTTTAAAAGTTGCTCCACTAATAAGTATCGCTAATAGAATAACTACGAGAAACATCGTCTTCGGCCACATCATCAATACTGCAAAAGTAATAAAAAATAACGTATTTACCAAAAAAAGGGATATTTTTTTATTATAAAACAAATTATATTCCATTACTTTTAGTTGGGCAATTTTGGCAAGGAAAACCGCTAAAACTGCTAAGCAATATGATAATATGGAAATTTTGGCTTTAATTAAGGCAAATGGAAATAAGATTCCAGCAATTAATACTAAACATATTAGAGGAACCAATAAACTATAACTGCGCATCATTTTTAAATATGCGCGCATATTTTTATCCTGAGGTAATAGAAATTGGATATCTGCAGCTTGAAGCAAGGTTACTAATTTGCCTATAAGTAAGGGCATACTTAAGATAAGGCCAACTAAGGGTTTATAAAAATACAAATTCGGTGGCATTTTTTTCATACTTTGAGCATACCAAAACATTAATGCGCCAAGCAAAAAAATTATGGCTAAAATAAAAAAATCGTTAAAAACCAGGGTCAAATATTTAAGAGATTGCTGTAAATTTTTCTGCAATCTATTTTTAGCTAAATCTTGCATGCTGTTGCTCCTGATTAAGAATTTGATATATCTTATCAAATGAATCTGTCGCGGTTAAACCATAATGTAGCCGAATATCTGATATACTACCAATTACTTCAATCTCACCATTATTTAAAACTGCATAATTAGAAATTACCTGTTCCGCATCAGCCAAAATATGGGTAGACATTAACACCATTTTTCCAGTTGCAATCGCCTCTTTAATTAGATCAATCAAATTAGTTACGGCTAACGGATCAAGCCCTGTAAAGGGTTCATCAATCACTAAAAGATCGGTATCAGCCAAAAAAGCTGCTACAATCATGACCTTCTGCTTCATTCCTTTTGAAAAGTGAACTGGTAACCAATCCAATTTATCTTCGAGCCTAAATAATTGTAGCAGTTGCTGTGCTCTGACCCAGGCTTTTTCTTCATTTAATTGATAGCTAAGAATAATTAACGCTAAATGCTCTTTCAAAGTTAGTTCTGGATATAAAACAGGCACTTCTGGAATATAGGCAACCTGTCTTTTAAAAGCAGTTGGTTGTTTATTTAACGAAACTTCATTTAAAGTGATTTTTCCCTTTTGTGGTCGCAAAAGCCCTAAAATGTGCTTGATTGTGGTCGATTTTCCTGCACCATTTAGCCCAATAATACCTAATGCTTGACCTGACTTAATTGTCAAATTTATATCTTTAATTACTGGAACGCCTGCATAGCCGCCAGTTAAATGTTCAATTTTTAGAACCATAATCCCTATCTTTCTTTTAATGAATTTACTCAATATATATGATAGCATGATATTAAAAGAAACTAAATTTTGAAATTAAGAGGTTTAAAGATGGACGAATTAGAACAAGACTGCCTATTTTGTAAAATCATTCGTGGTGAAGTACCAAGCTACACTATATTTGAAAATGAAGATGTTTATGCTTTTTTAGATTTATCACAAGTAAATCCAGGGCATAGCCTAATGATACCTAAAAAACATATGGTTAACCTATTTGACTATACTCCTAATGAGGCCCAAAAATATTTACAATACATTCCTACTATTGCTAATGCGATTAAGCAATTTGATTCAAAGATAACTGGAATGAATATTACTACTAATAATGGAACTAGTGCTGGACAAGTGATTATGCACTCACACATTCATTTTATTCCTCGTTTTGAAGGTGATGGCTTGACTACAGCTACACGAAATAACGAAAAAAAGTATACTAAAGCTGACTATCAAAAGATTGCCACTCAAATTAAAAGCAACTTTTAAGGAGAAATTATGAAACACTTTAATTTTAGTGTAGGACTAGTAATCGGTGCCGCAACGGGGACAATTTTGTCATTAATCCGTTTTAAAAATGGTCAACGCCTAGGTCAACCATTACAAGATCAATCTCAAGCTACTCAAAATGATATTAATAATCTCAAAGAAGCCCTTAACAACTTCCAAGAAGCTAAGCAAAAGTTAAATGATGCTTTACCAGCTGGTAAAAAAACTAGCGTTGAATTAGAAAATGATTTTAAATACTACCAGATGAAAGTTGATCGTATCCTTAAAAATCTAGCTACAAGCCAGCAGAAGTTAAGTAGAAATTTTAGTAATAATAAAGAATAAATGGTAAAGAAAGTTTGAATTTTTTGATGAAAATTAGCAAATTAAAAACGTAAATTTCTAGTTTATGTTATATTAGTTGCTGATGACTTAATTTATTAAGGATGTGGAGAGTTTATTTTATGAAAAAATATTTTAAAACATTTGCTACAGTTGCTGCTGTAGCCGGAATTGCATTGTCAACTACTGCTTGTTCTAATGGTGGAAAGGCTGTTGCTTCATATAAAGGCGGGAAAATTACTCAACAAGAGTATTACGATGAAATGAAGAAGTCACAAGCTGGTCAAACCGCTTTAGCAAATATGATTATCAATCATGTTTTGGATGAACAATATGGCAGTAAAGTTTCAAAGAAACAAGTTGATAAGCAATTTGATAATTACAAAAAACAATATGGTGCGCAGTTTAGTGCTGTCTTGCAGCAAAATGGGATGACTGTTTCAAGTTTTAAGCAAAATTTAAAAACTAACCTACTTACCGAGGAAGCTTTAAAAGATATTAAGAAAATTTCTAAGAGTCAAGAAGATAAGGCTTGGAAATCATACCAGCCTAAAGTAACTGTACAACATATTTTGGTGGCTAAAAAATCACAAGCGGAAAATATTATTAGTGAATTAAATGATGGTAAAAGTTTTAGTAGCCTCGTTAAAAAATATTCACTTGATACTGGCACTAAGTCAAAAGCAGGAAAATTACCTGCCTTTGACTCAACTGATTCAAGTTTAGATCCTGCTTTTAAAAATGCAGCATTTAAATTAAAAACCGGTCAGACAACTAAAGAACCAGTAAAATCACAATCAGGTTATCACGTAATTAAAATGATTAACCATCCGGCTAAAGGGACATTTGCTTCTCATAAAAAAGCTATTGATGAAGAGATTTATCATTCAATGTCACAAGATCAAGAAACAATGCGTAGTGTAATTGCGACAGTTTTGAAGAAAGCTGATATTCAAATTAAAGATAACGATTTGAAGAATGTTTTATCTTCATACGTAAGTGCCGGTGACATCAATAAAAAGTAGTTAGATAAACTACTTAATTGAGGCTTATTGCAATATTAATTGCAATAAGCCTTTATTGTTAGCTAACAATAAACGGATAATTTATCCGTAACCAAATAAAAAATACTGTTAATGGTTTAACATAAATTCAACCACTAGCAGTATTTTTATTTTATCAATTATAGTTATTCCAGCTTCTGGGATTCTGCCAACGCCTGATCTTCCTTAGGGCGATAAAATTTTCTCCCTCCTTGACTCATAATATTTGCAGTAAAATTCCCTGGCTTAGTTTGCTGTAAGGCATTAGTTATTGCATATATCGATGCATCTAAATCGTCAATTCGATGGAGCAACTCTGCTTCCAATAATGCTGGTAATTTAGGTGAGCCATATTCATATTTCCCATGATGAGATAATACCATGTGGCGCAATAATAACAAGTCTTCCGATTCCGGACTAATTTTAAGCTCACGCGCGGCTAACATTATCTGCTCATCAATTAAAACGAGATGCCCAATAAGATTACCCTCTGTAGTATATTGCGTTGCAGCGGGACCTGTTAATTCTAAAACTTTACCCATGTCATGCAAAATACACCCCGCATAAAGAAGTGAACGATTAACTTGGGGATAATTAGCAGTAAGTGCTTTAGCATCACGCAGCATCGAGACTGTATGATATGCTAATCCACTACGTACAGCATGATGGTTACTTTTTCCAGCTGGATAATCAAAGAACGACTGATTCCATTTTTTTAATAGATATTGAACAATTTTACTCCATGTTGAATTTATAATCTCCGAAGCATAATTATAAATTTCTGCCTTCATTACAGAAATTGTTTCAGGCGCAGCCTTAATAAACTGATCTAAATCATAACCCTCTTCAGGACCAACTACTCGCAAACTATATATTTTTAGTTGCGGCTGATTTTGGTACTCTTCCCGTTTACCATCTACTTCAACAATAGTTCCTTCACTATAACTAGCTGCATCCTGACTACCAGCGTCCCAGTAGTTGCCACGAATCTCACCCGAAGCATCACAAAAAGTTAAGGCCAAATACAATTTGCCTTTTTTAGTATGTAGTAACTGTGAACTTTTTATCAATAAAACTAATTCTAATTCTTCGCCATCATTATAATCCAGCAAGCGCTTGTACATTTTAGTTTCCTCTCGTAAAAGTTAATGGTTGATGTTGCAATTTAGTAGCCAAATTAGCTTGCGCCGTAAAAATCAAAACTTGATTACTTTGTGCAACTTTATTTAATAACTGCGTAATTTGTTCAGTTCGTTGCTCATCAAAATTTACAAATGAATCATCAATTAAAATTGGCATATTAATTTGGTCCTTGATTTGCTCAATAAATGCTAACTTAAGAGCAAAATAAAGCTGTTCTGAAGTTCCGCGTGACAAATACTGCACTTTGATTTTTTTGCCATCATAGCGATTGACTGCTAATTTTTTTTCAATTTGAATATCATTATACCGATTATTAGTTAATAGCTGCAAATATTCTTTAGCCGTAATCAGCATTTTAGGAAAACGTTCATTAGAGGCAAGGTTAAGTGCCTGACTAATCCACTTAGCAGCACTTAAATTTGATAAGTATTCTGCTGATAAATTTTTAAACTGCGCTTGTGTGTTGGCTAGTTCTTGTTGCGCCGAAAAAACTGCTGTTGAGCTAGCCAAAGTAGCCATTTTTACTTTAATTTCAGCAATCTTATTTTGGCTAGCACTAATTTTATTTTGCTCTTTAGCTATTTTTTGCGATAAAGTCGTTAGTTGGTCCGTAAAAGCTTGTGCATTTTGCGTCAATTCCTTTAACTTTGCTATATCTGACTTAAGATTATTATTTAAAAGGTCGATTTTTATTTTAAGTGCAGTTTGTTGCTCATTTTTTACTTGCTGGTTAGCATATTCAGTCATATTTTCAACTTGCGCCTGTGTAAATTCAGTTTGTAGCAGTGCGTTAGTTTTAGCCAATAACTCATTATTTTCGATTAAATTAGACTGCAAGTCAGCTTTTACTTCTGAGTAATGATTAATTTTTGCTATCTTTTCTTCTAATTGATTCAATGCCTCGCTAACAGCAGAAAAATTGTATTCAACTGGTGCACCTAAGTTTTTACTTATTTGATCTGCCAGATGTTGCATTTTACCTAATAATTCTGCCTCTTGCTGTACAATAGTTGCTTTTTTTTGCTTTTGTAATTGCAATTGCCGCCAGGCACTGAGTAATCCTGTTAAATCTAGCTGAGTACTACTTAAACCATATTTTTGATAGAAAGCCTCATGTTGCTGTTTGATGGCATTTACATTATTTGCTTCGTGGACTTTTGCTACCCTTTGTTCTCGTTGCTGCTTTTGCTGCCATCCCATCAGCAAAATTGCCGCAATTAATATTAACCCACCAAATATTTTTGAGTTAGTAACAAATAAAATCAAACCTAAAATTATTAAAAAAATACCTAAGAATAAGAAATTATGGTTTTGCGCTTCCCCTTTTTCACTTACTTGATCAATACTTGGTAATTTTTGATAGTCCCTTTGTAAATTTATAACTTCAGCTTGGTTAAAATTAGCAATTTTATTCAATTCTGGACTGATAGCTAATAACTCTTGTTGATCTTCTTGTAAACGATACTCTTCCTGCTTGCAATTCTTATATTCAGACTGCCATTGTAATAATTCTGACCTTTCTTGTAATATACGCTTAGATTCAGGCGCAAGATCGGCTACCTTTCCCAGTTGATCTATTCTTTGCTGTAAATTTTCTTTATGTTCTTGTAAATTTTGAATTTTTAAAGCTAAAGTTTGCGCTACATGATACTTTTTTTCATCAAAATTGACGGGCTTAACTTGATCCTTTAATTCCATCAATTCCCTATAACTAGGAATAAGATTTTCTAAGCGTTCTAATTGACTATACTCTTTTTGCAAATCAAAGAGGTCTGCCTCGTAAGCATTTTGTTGCTCTTGTAAGTTCGTATACTCTTTAGCTAAGTTTTGATAAATAATAAATTCATCCTCAGCTTTATTTACGTTGATTCTTTTTTCTTGTAACTCTTTGAGTAGACGATTAAGTGGTGGAACAGTTCCTGCCTTTTTAAATAAGTTACTTGCCTTTTTAGCAAAATCATTCCGCAAATCAATTAATTTGTCACTATTAGCTGCTCCTAAATAGTAAATGTGCTCTAACAAATCGGACTGTTGAATTTTATCTATTTTACCCAGCATATCTTGATTAAAGATAAAACTATCAGCATAAAAGTCACCGTCAATATTTTTTATTTGATCAAAAAAAATATTTTCTGGTACTACTTGATTATTACGTTTGACTATTAGCGTACCTGTTTTTGAACCCCTACCACTCACATATAAGCGTTCTAATTCATAATCATTTTGTTGATCGTCTTTAAAAAAGAGCGCACCACCCATCGGACTTACGTGTGCAAGTGGCTTATAATCTTCAAAAAAGTCACTCGCATGTTTGGCTAAATGAAACCCAAACAAAATTTGCTTAATAAAAGCAACAATTGTACTTTTGCCTGCTTCGTTGACACCATAAAAAGCATTGAGATGGGAATTTGGCAATTCAACTGTAAAATTTGAAAATTGGCCAAAATTGACAATTTTAAGTTTAACTAATTTCATCGCTAATTCCTTTCAGCTTATTATTCAATTCAACTTCAGTCAGTTGTACAACCTCCTGTAAAAAATTTTCATCCTCAATGAGCTGACTAGCAAACTCATCCTTTTGAACCCAGTCTTTACAAAAGGCTAAAAAGTTATTTTCGTTAAAAACATCTTTTTTAGCCTGATTAAAATAGGTTAAATCATTACTTGCAACTTCAAGTTGGCTATTGGAAGAGAAACGGACATCAACTAATTGTGAATTATAATCTAATTTACTAGAAATCATTCGCCAAAACTGGCTATCTTGAATTAAATCACGTTCTTTTTCATTTAAAAATTCTGCTCCATTAATCTGTAAGCTATAATACGTAGTTGCCTTAGCTTTAGTTGCTGTTAAAATTTGCTTTTGTAAATCAGTTGGGCTAATTGGGGTATTTAACTTAATATCGACTTGTTGCCAAATAATTGGACTAGTCTGCAAGAAGCTAATTTTTGTTTCTTTTGTGCGTTCGTCTATTTCGCCAAAATAACATCCCTTTGCGCCCTTCTCATTAATATGGCGCCCTTGAATATTACCCGGATAAGCAATCAATGGCTTCTCAGATAATATTTGCCGTAAATGAATATGACCTAAAGCAAAATAGTCATAATTTAGCTCCTTTAATTCAGTTAAATTAAAAGGAGCATATACATTTTGGTTACTTTTTCCTGATTTTTCTTGTGCGTGCATAATGCCAAAGTTATAATTGGTATTCTTTGGCGGAAAGGCTGCCACTTTATCAATTGTAATATGGTTATTAAGATACGAAAAGCCCGTAACGCTGTATTTAAAGCCGCTGTCAGTTTGTCGATTGATAGTTTCAATTTTTTCGCCATTACCGAGCAACTTAAAATAAGGACTATCAGGAACTAACAAGTCGGTTTCTTGCATATGGTCATGATTACCAAAAATCATTACAACTTGAATCTTTGCTTTAGTTAAGCGTTCAACTTCACTTGCAAAAAATAATTGGCTACTTGGATTAGGGCGGGGACTATCAAATGTATCACCAGCAATTAGTACAAGGTCCACTTTTTCTTTTATTGCTACATTAACAATTTGGGTTAGCGACTCATTAGGAGCTTGGTGAATTTGGGTAAAACTGTTAGATGGTAAAAAAGATAGCCCTAAAAATGGACTATCTAAATGTGCATCTGCTAAATGAATAAATTTCATCATTACTACTAATTTCTAAGACCTTCGTAAAGATCATTAATTGGTTTAGTAATTACTTTTTGAATGTCATCGACTGTTTTATATAAGCCTTGTTCAACTTGTAGTAATTTTAAAATTTGTGAGTTTTTTTGAACTTGCTCATTTAATTTTTGATAATTTTCTTGTAATTCTGGTGATAGCTCTTTTCCTTGAGATTGAGTGCTAATAATTTCACTCTGCAACTTATCCATTTGCTTAAATAAGGATAAGCTTTCCTCATCACTCTTGACTTCAGCAATTGCCTTTTCTAAAGCTTTAAATTCATCAATTTGTTGTAAATCACTAGCCAATTGATTAGCTGAATCATAAATATTTATCATAGTAATCCTCCTAAGTTAGTGGCCGAAAAGACCTTTGACATCATTATACCATTCATTAAGTTTTTGACTTGCCGATCCAATACTTTTTTCAATTTTATTACTAAAGCCACTAGTCCAATCTGAACTAGCACCATTATTTTTAATAATTTGACTAGGTGCTTTTTCAATAAACTGATTCTGCGCGGTATATGGTAAAATTCCTTCCATCTCAGCTTTATAAAGCCGAGTTATTCCTGTTTCAGAGACACCGCGCATAAAGTGCTTTTTATTTGTTCGATCAAACCCAACCCAAGTGGCAATAACAACATCAGGCGTATATCCAACAATCCACTGATCCTTAGTCCCAAAGCCATAAGAATTTGGAACCTCTGTCGAACCAGTTTTACCCGCCACCTGGTAACCAGCAGGTTGCGCTGATGCACCAGTACCATTAGCAAATACACCTAAAAGCATCGTTGTCATTTCTTTAGCCGTATTTTCTGAAATTATACGATGATGCCCGTAATTGTGATTTTCTGCAATTACATTACCACTGGCATCAGTAATCTTAGTAATAAAAAATGAGCTATCAGGCAAATTACCTTTATTGGCAAAAGCCGAGTATGCCCGTGCCATTTGGACTGGCGAAACTCCAGTTGACAATCCTCCTAAAGCTAGCGCTAAATTTTGATCTTCTTTTGGTATTTTTATACCAAAATTATTTGCGGACTGAACACCCTTAGCCACACCAATTCGATCAAGTAACCAAACAGCTGGCACATTTTTACTTTGAGCCAAGGCTACAAACATGGGAATTTTATCGGAATAGCCATTATCAACATTATGTGGTTGATAACCATTACGCCCAAAACGTTGTAATTTGTTGGATAACAAGGAGTCATAATGATAGTCTTGTTGTAATGCTGGAGCATAAGTAACGATTGGCTTAATTGATGATCCTGGCTGTCTTTTCATTTGCGTGGCACGATTATAACCGCGAAAGACATGCTCATTTCGCCCACCAATTACGGCTCTAACAGCACCTGAAGTAGGATCCATTACCACACTGGCTGCTTGTGTTTTAGTGCCGTCAGCTGCATTAGGTGGAAAAAGCCAATCTTGAGCAAATTTTGCTTGAAGTTGCTTTTGATAATTTTGATTTAAAGAGGTATATATCTTTAAACCTTTATTCATCACATCTTCTTCTTTTAACCCATAGCGACTGATTGCTTCATTTACAACTGCATCAAAGAAATAGGGATAGCGATAACCATCTTGATTATGGTAGGTGTCACGCAAATTCAAACCTTGACTCTGCTCAACTTTAGCTTGCTGAGCAGTAAGTTTGTTATTTTGCACCATTAAATCTAAAACAACATTGCGGCGCGCAAGCGAGTATGACATATGATCAATTGGATTATACTGGCTAGGGTTTCTCAAAATTCCCGCAAGAGTTGCTCCTTCTCCTGGTGTTAGTTGACTTGCATTTTTACCAAAATATTTTTGACTAGCATCTTGCACACCCCAAACACCATTACCAAAATATGCTTTATTAAGATACATCGTTAAAATATCTTTTTTTGAATAGACATGGTTAATTTCCACAGCAAAAAAAAGTTCTTCGATTTTCCGTGAAAAAGTCTGCTTTTGCGTTAAAAGCGCATTTTTAGCTAGTTGCTGCGTAATCGTTGAACCACCACCAGCAATTTGTCCACGATGGGCAATCAGTCCTAAGGCAGCTCTAGCCATGCCTTTAATACTGAAACCAGGGTTTTGCCAAAAAGTTCTATCCTCAGTAGAAATGACTGCGTTCTTGACATTTGCCGAAATTTTATTATATTCAACAAAGGTGCCTTTTTGAGAATAAAGCGACCCTGCCTTTTGATTTTTATAGTCATAAATTGCTGTAGTGGTCGACAAAGAGGCCTTTAAGTTAGAAATATTTGAAGTTTTAACCTTAACGGTATAATAAGCACAAACCAAAAGAGTTAAGCTGAGCACGATTAAAATTAACCAGCGTCCGATAAAAAATCGATTATCAAATCGATTCCAGAGGACTTTTAGTCCCCTTTTTTTTGGTTCATTATTTTCCATTAGACAATGCTCCTTTTAGAAACAATTGAAATTGTATCATATCCAAAACTATTATTTATATTTAAAAAGAAGATTTAATAAATATTTATGAGCTATTATTTTACACTTACCTATCCGCCCAATCTTGCCCCTTGCTCAATAAGCAATCTGTTACGCTATTTGTTAATACCTCGAAAATGGCGTCATTTTTTACGAACAGAACAAAAAATATTAATTAATGGCCATTATCGCTATTTTAATCAACTTGTTTTGCCAAATGAAAAAATAGAATTGCAACTTGATCATGTTGATTCCCTGCAAGGAGTATATCCACCGAGTGGGCGTTTGCCAGATGTAGTTTATGAAGACCATGATCTGTTAATAATAAATAAGCCTACGGGACAAAAGACTCATCCCAATTTACACGAAACAGATACGGCGTTAAACGATTGTACAACTTATTTAAAGAACACGCCCTTTATTGTACACCGTTTAGATATGCTGACCAATGGCTTACTACTAATAGCTAAAAATCCAGCCGTTGTCCCCATCCTAAATAGAGAATTAGCTCAAAAAATTTTCCACCGAGAATATTTAGCGATTGTTGATCATGCCCAAAATTTACGCAATGTTGGGACAATTAATTTACCAATTGGTCACGACCCACTCGACCAACGTAAACGTAAGATTCGCAATGATGGCTTAGTTTCTATAACTAATTATCAAGTTTTGCAGCGTTACGCTAACAATTCGGCTTTAGTCAAACTAAAGCTAGAAACTGGTCGAACGCATCAAATTCGTGTTCATCTAGCTGCACTAGGCAGTCCAATCATTGGTGATCCACTTTACAATCCAGAATTTACCGGTAGTGAGTCACTTCAGCTAACAGCTTACCAAGTATCCTTAACTAAGCCATTTTCTTTTGAGCAGATTAAGGTTACTTTGCCTTTTAGCAAAATTAATTTAATTAATAACTAAAAGAGTTGGATCAATTATTGACCCAACTTTTTTACTTACTTTTTACAGCAATATTTGACGGCTCATAGGAATCAGGCTGTTTTTTTTGCATTATTTCAGCGTAATGATTTACTTTGCGGTTAATTGTTGCTAAATGTTGTTTTAACTCCGAAATTTCGGCAAGAGTATCTTGCTGCTGCCTAAGCATAATCTGGTACCGTTCAGGGACTGTTTGTTCACCTTGTTGTACTAATTCTAAATAATGCCGAATATTTTTTAAAGGCATCCCAGTTTCACGAAGACAGACAACAATTTGTAGCCACTCGATATCCACATCATCAAATAGGCGATTATTATTTGGGTCCCGTTTAACAAAGGGGATCAAACCATTATCATCATAATATCTTATTGTATAAGGAGTTAATCCCATTTTGTGTGCTACTTCTTGAACTGAATAAGTCATTGTTTCACCTCTTCATAAAAAAGTATTGCATTCGAGCTACTATAAGGAGCTAAAATGATTTTAAATCAAATTAGAAAGGAATTCAATTTTGATGAAAGTATTAATAATTGGTGCCAGTGGATCGATTGGTCAAGTTACTCGGCAATATTTTTTGCAACATTCTAATGATACGCTAACTTTGATGGCACGACATACCCAAAATTTGCAGTTAAGCCTTGATTCTACAAGAGAACAAATAATTACTGGTGATGCGCTCAATCAAACACAATTACAAGTGGCACTAGAAAACCAAGACGTTGTTTTTGTGGCAGTCAGTGGTGCAATTGAACAAATCGCACAAATCTTAGTTAAACAAATGCCACTTTTCCATTTGAATCGGTTGATTTTTATTACGTCAATGGGGATTTATAATGAAATTCCTGCGGCTATTGACCCAAAAGGCAATTTAATAACTAACCCAATTTTAACGCCCTACCGCAAAGCAGCTGATATAATTGAAAGTTCCAGCCTTAATTACACTATTATTCGGCCCGGCTGGTTTGACAACGGAAATGATACTGCTTACCAGCTCACACAAAAGGGAGAACCTTTTGGTGGATATGATGTTTCCCGCTTAAGCATTGCTGATTTGGTATTAAGACTAGTTCATGATCCTAATTTAGGTAGAAGGAAAAGTTTAGGAATTAATCGGATTAATTAAAGGAGTTATCAATAATGAAAAAACAGGTAATGTTAGTCATTGGTGCCGGCAAAATCAGTCAGGCCATCGCCCGGCGCTTAGGTGCCGAGTATACAATTGTTGTAGGTGACAAAAATTTTAACCATGCCCAAAAAATTGCTCAAACGTTATTAGAAGCTGGTTTTGATGCTAAACCAACTACAATGGACTTAGCTTCACGAACTTCAATACGCAAGACAATCGCTTTTGCTCAAACTTTTGGTAAAATTGCCGCTCTAGTCAATGGAGCTGGGCTATCTCCTAGTCAAGCCAGTATTGAAGATATCTTGCAAGTTGACTTATATGGTACCGCAGTTTTACTTGAAGAAGTTGGTAAAGTGATTACTGATAATGGTGTGGGGGTAATCATTTCTAGTCAATCAGGTCATCGCATGCCTGCCCTAACTCCTACACAAGACAAAGCCTTGGCAATGACTCCAACTGAAAATTTATTAGCTTTAGATTTTCTACAACCGGAAAAAATTACAGATACTCTCAAGGCCTATCAACTTGCCAAACGTTGCAATGAAAAGCGAGTGATGGCTGAAGCAATTAATTGGGCTCAACGAGGAGCGCGACTTAATGCAATTGCTCCCGGAATTATTGTAACGCCGCTGGCCTTAGATGAATTTAATGGACCGCGCGGTGATTTTTATAAAAAAATGTTTGCCCAATCACCTGCTGGTCGACCAGGAACTGCTGATGAAGTTGCCAATGTAGCTCAACTATTAATGAGCCCACAAGGTGCTTTTATTACTGGAGCAACATTTTTAATTGATGGTGGTGCCACTGCTAACTATTTTTACGGTCAAAAATAACTACAACAAAAGAGTGTTTCATAACAAATCGACTATTATGAAACACTCTTTTTTTAAACTAACTTAGTCACCTTGAAAAGTCCCATCTTCTACTTCACGAATAAAATCGGCAAGATGCTTGTAATATACTTCAGGATTATCAACCATATGGTGGTGACCAGCATTAGGAGTTGTCACTAAGCGAGAATTAGGTATTTCTTGCTGCATAATTTTAGCTGTTTCTAATGGCATCGTATCCTCTTCACCAAAAGTTAGCAAAGTTGGCATAGTTATTTGTTTTAAATATTTTCTAAAATGCCAGTCTTTTAATTTACCGGTTACTACAAACTCATTATCGCCTTGAAAGGCATGATAGACAGGCAAGCCGCCTATCCGCTTAAGATGATATAGCTTGCACGGCTGCCGCCGATCAAGAAAGTTAATGTTCAAAATTTGTACGTCTTCTTGATAACGCTGGTTTTGATAATCATTATTTGCTTCACATTCACGCATGAAATCTATTTCACTTTGTGGAAAAATTTGCTGGCGGCGCCGATTAATTGATGCAATATAGTCGTCGGTGTCATCAACCATTGATGAAATAATGGTTCCCTTAAGATGTTGTCCGTATTTAACAGCGTACTCTTGCGCTAGTAAACCACCCCAACTTTGACCAATTAAATAAAAATTATCTAATCCTAGCTTTGCTCTAACCTCATCAACTTCATCAAGGAAATATTCATAAGTTAGATATTTTTCAGCAATTTTGGGATCTTCATAATCTGGCTGATCAGAGTATAGCGAGCCTAGTTGATCATACATTGTTACTTGTACTTTTAGACCTTGTTTAGCCAATTGATCAGCTGCATCTTCCCAATACTCATGATTTCCACCAGGTCCGCCATGTAAGGCTAAAAGATGAATATTACCCTCACCTTGCGTACTTGTCCATAAATGATAGCCATTATCAAGTGTAATAATTTTGCTTCCTGTTCTCATCAATAGCTCCTTTATTTCACATAACCTACGTTATACCATAGTGGTTGACCACTATTATTTTTGGATGGTTTAAAGGAGTATCCAGTTATTTGATTATTGACTGCTGTAATCTGATATGAATTGTAAATTGGAATATAATACGCTTCTTCATTCATATATCTTTGCCATTCATGAAACTTTTGCACCCGATACTTATGGTTAAAGGCTTTTTGTGAATTCATGTCCTCAAGCAATTTAGTATTCTTTGCCGTTACAAAACGGCCCATATTAAATGGTGCTGACTCACTATAGTATGACTGTGGCGACGGTTCCGATGGCATCGACCAGCCTCCAATATACATATCAATTCCTTTATCATCATGCTGAAGTTTGTCATAGAATGAATTATGCTCAATTAAACGACCAGTTGCTAATTGGACATTCAACCCAATTTTCTTCCATTGCTGAATATAATTTTGCGTAATTGGTTCTTGCGTAGCATCCCCACTCATTGCTGCTATTTTTATGGTCAATGGTTTGCCATTAGGTTGAGTACGCCACTTGCCCTTTTTCTTAAAACCAGCTTTATCTAAAATATCATTTGCTTTTTTCAAACTATAAGGAAAACCTTTTGCATCCTTATCAAAAAAGTCACCAAACTTAGAAGGAATTAATGTAGTTACTCTAAAGGATAATGAACTGGTGTAATGTTTATTAACTTCATCAACATTCATTGCATAGCCAATCGCTTGTCTTAACGCCTTATTGTTCATTTTAGCATTTGGATTTTCGACATTCCTATTTAACTTATTATCCCATTTACCAACCTTAAATCCTAAATAACGATAGCTTAAAGGTATTTGTGCCACAAAATTAACATCTTTTGTATTTTTAACTTGATCCCATTGAGTATTAATAACTTGAATTACATCAAATTTGTGACTTTTAATTGCTTGAGTCGCAGAATTCGGTGAAACAACTGAAATTACGATTTTGTCTAATTTTGGCTTTCCACGCCAATAATGTTCATTGGGTACCCAAGTAGCTGATTGACCACGAACTAATTTAGCCAATTTAAATGCGCCAAAAAATAATGGATTTTTTCGAATTTGATCAGATGATTTTAATTTAGAAAATGGAATATTCTTTAAATAATGATACGGCTCAACTGATGACCACAAATATCGGTTACCGGCATTATACATAGTTGGACTTAAATGCGAGAAGTGCAGTACAATTTTTCGACCATTTTCACCATCAGGCATTTCAATTCCAGAAATATTTTTTGCCTTGCCTTCATGATATTCTTTTAGACCCTTTAAGATTTCAAATTGGTTAGTATATCTTGGGCACATTGTCTCTTTGTTAGCTAAAATTTCATATGCATATTCATAATCTTTAGCTACTACTTGTTTACCATCAGACCATTTAACTCCCTTTTTTATATTAATAGTAGCTGTGTTATTTTTTAAATTTAATTTTAAGGTTGCTGGACCCTTATCATTTATTTTGTAATGATCATCACTATCAAATAACGTCTCTTGCCCTGGTGCCCCAACTTGTGCATCCACATCTTCAGAAGATAATTCATTAGAGAAGATGCCAGAAAAAGGGGTATCTGTTTCTACTGCAATCTTAACTACTCCTCCTTGCTTTGGTGTTTTTATAGGTGTTTCCACGGGAAATTTAGCAACTGTTTTGGTTTCATTTTTAGTAGCATTATTCTTACCACAACCGGCTAAAGTCATGGCAGCCATGCTTAAAATACCTAAAGAAGCTAATATATTTTCTCTTTTCATTGTAATTTTTCACTTCCATTTAAATTTTATTTAATTATTATAATAAATATATCATATTAATACATTTAATTCATTATTTAATAAAAAATATTTAATTGTTTTTTATTAAGGAGTAAAATATTAGTTAAAGATTTGCTTATAAGCATCTATATAAAGGAGTAAAAATGGATAATAGCAAAATTAATCACTTAGCAGAAACAATGATTTCTAAATTTAACTTACCCAGTCTGGGAATTGGAATTTATCATGCCAATGATCGCTATAGTCAAGTTTACGGTGCAGCCGAACAAAATAGTTTGTATCCACTAGCATCTATTTCAAAAACATTTCTAGCAACCGCAATCTGCCAATTAGCTGATCAGGGAAAAATCAACCTAGATGATCCATTAAAGAAATACTGGACTGATTTCAAATTAATTGATAAACAGGCCGAAAATCATTTAACCTTTAGAGACGCTCTCAGTCATCAAAGTGGGCTCCCTGCTCATGATCTGATGCGTTTTACCAATATGAACAAAAATGACCTTTCTTTAAAGGAAAAAGCTGAACATGTGGGCTACTTAGAACCCAATCATGAATTACGATACAAAATGCAATATAGTAATTTAATTTATGCAGTAGCTACTTATGCAATGGAACAGGCAATTGGACAAGATTATGGTGCTTATGAACGGGAAAATTTGCTTAAACCACTGCGACTGAATAATACTTTTATTAATCATCATGAAGCACCTCAAGCACGAATTGTAAAACCCTTTATTCGCGATAATAATCTTACTCAAGAAGTACCTTTTATTGCACCAGGTAAAGTTGGTGGCGCTAGCAGCATGTTAGCCACAATTGCAGATTTACTCACTTGGGCTGAATTTCAATTGAAAACTCAAAAAACCACTTCAACTGAGATTACGGCGCAACGATACTTACCACAGTCAATCATGGCCCCTAGTCGCAATTATGGTGGGGCTAACTTTGCTGCCTACGGTCTAGGCATGATGATGGAAGATTATCGGGGACACAAGTATTTCTATCACAGTGGTTCTTATATTGGATATTGTTCATTCTTAGGCTTTGTCCCTGATTTTGACTTAGCCTTTGTGTTTACAACCAATTTGGACTCAACTGATGCTATTTTTTCATTGGCCTATCAAACAATTGACGAAATAATGGGTATAAATGATACCGATTGGTCAGATAAAGTAAGTAAAATTATGGCAAATAAAGTCACTACGCATGAATCTCACTTAGCCAAGCTAAAAGGAAATGCATCCCACCGATTTAATACTATTCAAGCATATTGTGGTGACTATTATCACCCCGGTTATGGACTACTGACAGTTAGTGATGATAATGGTTACTTAGTAGTTAAAATCGGCAAATGGAATTATCCGGTCATTGTTAATGATCGCGCTGAAATGTTTGTTGAAGAAAGACTATACCAGCATGAACTATTACCAATTCAATTTAAAGCAAATAAAATTTTACTTATGACTGAGCCAGCATTAAATAAGCCGACAATTTTTAAAAAACAAGTTTAAATTTAAAAGAGATTATTAAGTACTTTTAGGGACTAACTTCTAATATTTGATTAGAGCTAGTCTTTTTAATTTGATCTTGTCTATTTTTGTTTGTAATCAATATGATTTTACTTATTTTAAAAATATTATTTAGAATTTAAGTTGCTATCAAAATAAAAACTCTCTGACTTTAAATTTAAATCAGAGAGTTAACATTATGTGTATTAATATAGACTTTAATTAATCATATTTGAAATAACAACTATTTGATTTTAGATAGTGAATCTTTTACAGCCAGCTTCGGCACCAATCATGTAATCTATATCGCTAGTACTTCTTTTGCTAACAAAAGACAACCTATTGTACCCGCATCATTACCAAGTTTTGCATGAACAATAAATTTATCAAGTGAAGTGGTTTCAAGATATTGTCCGACCATTTTTTTATATTCATAACGAATTTTGGGAAATAATTGTTCTTGATTTGACACGCCTCCGCCAAAAATAATTCTCTCAGGTGACAAAATCATTGTTGCATTGACACATGCTTGGGCAAGATAATATGCTTCCATGTCCCACTGTTTACTACTTTTAGATAAATTTTCAGCTTTTGTGCCTACTCTTTTTTCAATTGCAGGACCACTAGCCAAACTCTCTAAGCAATCGTAATGATAAATACAAGTTCCTTCAGTATGATCGTACTGATTTCTAACCACTAAAATGTGTCCCATTTCTGAATGGGTTACTCCATTTAAGATTTTACCATTGCATATTGCGCCTGCCCCAATACCAGTACCTACAGTCCAATAAATAATATTTTTAAGTCCTTTACCAGCACCTAGTTTATACTCTCCATATGCAGCAGCATTCACATCTGTTGTCCAAAATACAGGTACACTGATATGGGACTGTATTTTTTCTAAAAAGGGATAATTTACCCATCCTTTTTTTGGAGTTGCTAATATTTTTCCATAATTTTCACATCCTTCACTCATTCCTATTGGTCCAAAGCATCCTATTCCAATCGCATCTGGCTGGTTTTTTTGAAAAAAATGATAAATTTTTGACATAGTTTCATCTGGTACAGTAGTTAGAATTCTAGTTTTAGCAATAATATTTAGTTTTTTATCACTAACTGAACAAACAAACTTTGTTCCTCCAGCTTCAATTGATCCTAATTTTATCATTAACTATTCCTTTATAAATCAAAATAAAAAGCTTGAACTCTCTCTTTTTTATTAAAGCTAGATTTTATCTGCACGCCAAGGATCAATTCCTTCATACAATTTAGCTTTGCCAATAGCATCAAACAATTTATTTTTATGATGTACAACTTTCTTTGCTGATTTAATTGCCTCCGGGAACAAATTATTAGGGTCCCACCCATCATCTTCAGATAAAATTTTACGAGCCTTTTCAAAAAACGCATGCTTGTAATCAGAAGAAATATTTACCTTGCTAATTCCATTTTTAACAGCTTCTGCAATTTGTTCATCTGGGTTTGATGAACCACCATGCAAAACTAAAGGAGTATCTGGAACAGCCTTAACAATATCTTTCAAAATATCAATTCTAATTTTGGGTGTAACATCTGAAGGATAAATACCATGGCTGGTACCAATACCAACAGCTAATGTGTCAACGCCTGTTTCTTCAACAAACTTTTGTGCTTCTTCAGGAGTGGTGTAAATTCCTTCTTTTTTATGCCCTTCAACGTGGACACCGGTCTGACCAATTGTTCCAACTTCACCTTCAACCGACACACCTACTCTATGAGCCATTTCTACCGTTTCTTTAGTTAAAGCAACATTAGTATCCCATTCCTCAGCAGATAAATCGATCATTACCGAACTGAATCCATCATGAATTGCACGTGCTGCAATGTTAACGGAGTCGCCATGGTCAAGATGAAGTACAATAGGAATTTTACTGTCACGAATTCTAGTTAATACGTAACTAATAAAATCATCCTTGCAGTAACGTAATTCAGTTGGATGAATCATGATAATTGCAGGTGCATAGTCTGCTTCACACTGTTCGATGGCAATACGCATTAATTCTAAGTTTGAAACGTTATATGCACCTACTGCAAAATTATTTTTTCTAGCTATTTCCATTAACTGGTTCATATTTACTAAAGTCATTATTTTATCTCCTTAATTAACTTTTTTATTTAATATTTGTTTTTGAATATTTCCTCGAAACATTTTGTGGTCCATTTATCACATCCTTAAAGCTATTGAAGATTAATTCCTGACAAGTCTACGTTAGTCTCATTCTCGTCATCAGTTTGCGTGGTTCCGCTAACTTCGGCATCTTTTAAAGACTTTTTAAAAATAGCTAACAAAATTCCTGTTATAAGTGAACCAACAATTAAAGCAATTATTGCAACCACTGGTTTTGACATTGCAGGAATTACGAAAATTCCTCCAGAAGGAACTGGACTTTCATTTCCCCAAGCATAGCTGATCATTCCGGTAATACCACAACCAATCCAGGTACGTGGTAAAGTTCTTAACAAGTCGTTCATTGCAATTGGTATGACGCCTTCAGTGATCATACAACAGCCCATTGGAAAAGCAACTTCAATTGTTTCAACTTCTTGCTTAGTATAAATTTTCTTATGGAAAAGTTTAGCTAGCAAGTATGACATCGTAATTCCAAATGGTGGAACCATTGCTGCTAAAACTTTTATTCCTTCTGGACCTTTAATTCCGTCTAGTAGTAGCCCATCACAGATTAAATTAGGAATCTTACTAATTGCCCCACCAAAGTCAGCACATCCAATTAGACCAATTAAAAAACCATATAATGCTCGTTGAGAGCGATCCAAACCGGTTATAAAATGATTCAATGCTTTAGTTGCAACTGTGAGTGGATTACCTAATAAGAAGAACATAATAAAAGCAGTAAAAATTGCTGTAGCAGTTGGTACAATCAACATTGGCATTAATCCGCTTGCCCACTTTGGAACTTTTATTTTCTTAATTCCTAAAGCAATATAACCAGCGATAAATCCACCGATAATACCGCCTAAAAAGCCTGACCCAAGAAAAGAAGCAATTTGTCCTGATAAAAATCCAGGAGCAATTCCTGGTCGATCAGCGATTGAATAACCAATATAGCCAGCGATAAATGATGGCAATAGCCCCATGCCCAAAACACCAAGTGTTGTCATAGAATTCGGGAAGTTCATCTGAGCCAAAGTATTCACTTGCTTACCACCCATTAAATTACCAATTGCAATAAGTAATCCAGAGGCAACAATTAATGGAAGCATATAAGAAATGGAAGTTAACAAGTGTTTCTTAACGGTAGATCCTGCCTTCTTTGCACCACTAACAAATTTATCCATTTGTATCACGCTTTCTGACTTTTCTTTGCATTAACTTCTTTTTCAATTTTTTCAAGCAATTGCTTAGGCGCTTTCACAACTAATGAAGTACCAACTTTAACAGTTGGTAGATTTTTAAAACGTTCATTTCCAGTGATTGCAATATCAACTGCTAACAATGCAACATCCGCTTCAGCAATTTGCTTAGCAGTCAATTCATTTTCAGTACCAATTGTCCCCTGGGTTTCAATATGAATCTCGTATCCAAGTTCCTTTGCAGCTTTCTCTAATTTAGCCTTTGCCAGATAGGTGTGAGCTATTCCTGATGTACAGGCACATACACAAACAATTTTCATAATAAAAATCATCTCCTTATTTATTACATAAAAGTTGAATCACGTTTTCTTTAGTATTGACATGATGGAGTTTATTGATAAACTCATCGTCTGATAACAAAATTGCTATTTGCTGTAAAAGTTTTAAATGCAATGTACTTGCATCTTGATCTCTTACGGCAAAGAGGATCACAGCGGTTACTGGCTGATCATCAAGTGTTTCCCATGGAATTGGATGATTACTCAATCCAATTGCAATTGTTGTGTTTTTAACGGCTAGTGACTTACCGTGTGGAATCGCAACACCTTGACCAATACCTGTTTCTCCTTCTGTTTCACGTTTAAACACATCTTCAATAAAAACTTGTTTATTATCTACATCATTATCTTGTTTTAAAAGTTCGCTAAGTTCATCGATAACTTCTTCTTTTGTAGTGCCAACTAAATTTAGTTTAATTAAGTTAGGGGACACAATTTTAGCGATGTCTACTTTTTCTTCCGACAAAATTTTCACCTCCTATTTTTCTAAAATATTTATTACCTGCTTGGCAGTTTTCGCTTTGCTAATTTGTGAAACGATATCGTCTTCTGCTAATTTGCTAATAACATGACGTATTTTTTTAAAATTATCATCCTGTTGATTAACTTTTTGAGGAATAACTAAACAAATTAAAATTTTCACTTTTGAGTCATCAAGGCAGTCCCAATCTGCAATGCATTTGTCTGATGTAAAAACATATAACCAAGGTGAAAAATTTTCTTTTAAAATTATATGTGGAAGTGCTAATCCTTGAACTAAAGCAGTATTATTAACTTTCTCTCTACTTTCTAAACTAGCAAGTACTTCATCTGAATCGATTTTCATAATTTTAGCAATAGAAGTGGCTATTTCCTGAAATGTACTTTTTTGATTAGTTATACTGTCATCCTTGCCTTTAAATAGATCTTTTTTTGCTTTGGATTTTTCTAACAACGTTTTTCACCTTTTGCTCATCTTTTTCTGTAAAAAATGCACTTACTAATTCAATGGGAATTTCCCCATGATAATTGATAGGAACAGTACTAATTAATAAATCAACAGTTGGTTGCTTTTTTAAAATTGTTTTAACATCAAAATTTGAAGCTAATCCAATAATTTCAATATCTGGAATACTATTCTTTATTTTGGTTGAAATAATACCAGAAGTACCAATTCCAGTTGTACAAATTACATAGGTCTTAATTTTCGTATTTGATTTATTTTTCTCTTCATAATATTTTGCAAAGTATAGACAGATAAAGCCAATTTCATCATCTGAAATTTTGGGTAAAACAAACTTGCGACTTACTTTTATTGCCGCCATTTTAGTTGCTGCAAAAACTTTAGGGTACTCTAACTTGATATCATTTATTAGGGCATTAGGTAGCAAAACTTTCATTTTCAGTCTACTAATCATCGCTAGAACGTGATCTTTTATCTCGTCTTTAATTGATAATTCAAAACTACAATTTAAGTTTTGCGAAACTTCTTGTATAAAAAAGTCGGTTAATTCTTCTGCTAAATCACAATCATCCAAAACAATTCCATCAAATGAATTAAATCTAGATGTTAGCAAGTATTTAAACAAGTAATAGACTTCCGAGTCTAAATCAGTTCCTGTAACTCCTAAATATTTTTTGATGTTATCAATAATAGTTTTACAAATACTAAAAATTTCAGGATTATTTTTTATTTCTTCTTGCAGGTTGTTTTCTGAGATTATTGACTTATCAACAGATTTATACTTACTAGCTCTAGTTAGTAAAATGTAAATATGAGCAAAAAAATTAATATTATATGGGTATGGTAAAGATCCATTTAAAACACGTAATGCCATTTCAACTTGACTTAATGCAAAATTAAAGTCTTTCTGATAAGGTCGAGATGTATTTTTACGCAAAGTTTCAATATCAGTTAGATTATTAATGTGCAAAACCAACTCGATTAGAGCATTTCTGATATCTTTTTCATTTCCAACTATTTGAATTGATCGCTGCTTACGTTTAAGTTTTAAATTCCATTTTTGGATCTTTTTGCTTATCTGCTTTTCATCATTCCATAAAACTGATTCACTTACATATAAACTATTCACCAAGTCATAAATTTTTACTTCATTTGGTGATGCAAATAGCAACTTGGTTAGCATATTTTCCTGTCTTAAATGTGTTGATGAATCGTGATGAAAATTTTGGTTCGCATAATCTAAGTAATTGGAATAATTTAGCTCATAGCCTCGCCCCCTCTGGGAAATAATAATTGGTTTGGGAAACTTTTCATTTAAACTATTGATATGACGTGCAATTGTTTTCTTAGAAACACTTAGCCCACTTGATAGTTCATCGGAAGTTATGAACCGATTATGAACCTTAAGATAATCAATAATTTGTTGACTAATTTCTTTTTGCACTTTTCATCCCTCCCGATACCTATATTTTGCTTTTTATATAAACGAGTAATTAATCAAAAAGTGTCCGTAGTAACTTCTTGCAATGGACATTTATTTAAATTAAGTAGCATAAAAAGCTTTAATTTCATGCTATTTGCGCCCTAATAAAAAAATTTATTGTAATAATCGCTCAACTATTTGGAACAAAAAATAGCCGCATATCCATTTTAATGAATATGCGGCTAAGTTAAATTTGTTATATAAATATGTAATGTAACACTAGAAATATTTCATGTTCTTACAGCTTGCCACCAAAGACCGGAAAATGACTAGCTGAACCGTAATCTAATCCGCTAAGTTGTGCCAAGGATTCCATATCCTCGTCAGTAATTGTAAAATCAATTTCGGCATTTTGCTTAATGTGTTCTAACTGCGCAGCTTTTGGCAATACTACTGTATCAAGCTGCCAATCATATCTAATACACAATTGTGCAACCGAAACATGATATTTTTGCGCCATCTTTACAATTATAGGATTATTTAAAGCCGCTCCATGAGCAACTGGAGAAAAAGACTCAACTATTATGCTATTATTTTGCGAAAAATCAATTAAATCTTTTGGCGTTGCTCCAATATGACACAAAATTTGGTTTACCATCGGTTTAGTGTCACTGTTATCAATTAAGTTTTGTAAATCTTTTTCCTCAAAACTAGAAACACCAATTGCCCGAAGTTTTCCAGCTTTAACAGCATCCTCTAAGGCTCCCCAAGTTTCAAGGTTTCCTTGAAAATGCCGATCCGTTGATTGATTAACTTCTACCCATGGTTGAGGATTATGAATAATCATCATGTCAAGATAATCTAAACCCAGCTTTAGTAAAGTATCATCAATTGATTTTTTGGCTTCAGCATAATTTTTAATTTCGGCTGCTACTTTAGAATTAATAAAAATTTCTTCACGCTTAATTCCAGAATTTTTGACACCTTTCCCAACTCCAGCTTCATTACCATAAGCCTGAGCAGTATCAATGTGACGATAACCCATTTGAATTGCCATTTTAACTACATCTGTGACTTGTTGATTAGATATTTGCCAAGTTCCTAAAGCTAGCTTAGGAATTTTAACACCATTATTTAAAGTTAAGTTTTCATTTAATATCATAATTTTCCCTCCATTATCTTAGTTTAACCCTTCAATTCAACTTTAAGTCAAGTAAAATTAATCACTTTCATGTTAAAGAACATTGCTTATTTTGCTATTCTTTCGCTACAATAAAGTTTAAACTTAAATAAAAGAGGTATTAATTATGAAATCAATTTATTTAGTCCGCCATGGTCAAACCTTGTTTAATGTTCAGCATAAAATTCAAGGATTTTGTGACTCTCCACTGACAGAACTTGGTATTAAACAGGCCAAAGCTACTAAAAAAGAATATTTTGAAAAACTAAATATACCACTAAATGAAGCCCACTGTTCTACTTCTGAAAGAGCAGTTGATACATTGAAACTAATTACTAATTTGCCATTTAAAGTGCATAAAGATTTACGTGAATGGAATTTTGGTACTTATGAGGGGGAAGGTGAACACCTTAACCCACCGCTGCCATATAATGACTTTTTCGTACAATTTGGTGGTGAATCACAAAAACAATTAACCGAGCGCATCAATCAAGCTATTACAACTATTGTCACAACTTCTACCAAAAAACATATTCTAATCGTTTCTCACGGCGCGGCGATTGCGAATTTTTATAAAAAATGGGCTGCATATAATTCCTTTGAACGTAAAGATCGGATCAAAAATTGTTCCGTTCTTAAATATAATTTTAGTAATGGGGTTTTTCACTTCCAAGAAATATTTAATCCGGATTGTTAATTATAAAAACAGCACTAAGCTATAAGATAGCTTAGTGCTGTTTCACTTATTATTTAACATTCATTTCAATAAAGTTCCTCATTGATGGTCGCTAGGCTATTTTATCTTATTTAAAGCATCATTGACTGCATCTTTTAATCCACGACTTGAACTCGATGCTCCTGATACTGTATCAACATCTACTTTATTTTGCCTTATCATCTCAGCTGGCATCGTCTTAATGGCCTTTAAGCCATAGTCATCAGATTCTGCCTGCTTTAAAACTTCAATATTTTTTAAATTTTTCTCTTCATCCACTGTTACACGAACAACTATTTCGTCACCCATCCCTCGACTAGATCTACCTATGTATTGATTCTTAGTGGTCGGATAATCTTCTTGTTTGAGATCTGAAGTTAGACATACCTCATGTTCTGAAGTACCAGTAGCAATATCCACAGAAGCGTCTCCTTCTTTTCTTTGAGCAGCTTCTTCACCAGCAATTTTACCCCAAATCAAACACTCAGCTAGGTTACCTCCACCTTGATATTGATTTGCGCATAGTCCTCCTAATTCACCTGCTGAATACAAGTGAGGAATTGGTTTCCCTTCTGTATCTAAAACTTCAGCTTTAGTGTTTCTTCTTGGTCCACCTTGAGTATTAAGCACTGTTTGTTCCAAACCAATAGCATAAATCTTTTTACCAGTTAGTGCACAAATCGTTGTCGGATCACGTCGAAATTCTGGATCATTTTGTTCTTTCGCTGATTGATTAAATCGTTTTAACGTATCGCTAAGAATTTCAGGATCAACATCAATTTTTTCAGCTAATTGCTCTATTGAATCTGCAGAAATCACATTTTGAGTATATATCTTGTATTCACCAATAATTTCATCAGCATCAAGTTCTTTCTTTTTTGTTTCATCAAAAATAAGATACGGATGTTCTTGATTTAAGGGCACTTTCCATTGACCATGGTTTTTAATATGTCCATGTCTATTTTCTTCAGCTTCATTGAAATATCGTGTACCGTCATCACCAACAACTAATGCGCTTCCTGTTGAAACAACTTTATTTTGCTGACCAAGGAGTAAACGAGCACGCTCACCTTTTGGCACTGCAAAAGCCATACCATGAAGTAATCCAAGTGCTTCGAAATTATTCATATGCCAAAAATCAGCCCCAACTTCTTGTGACATACGAATACCGTCACCCTTATTATAAAGTGTACCCAATGGTGCTAGATTTTTAGCCCCTAAGTAATCTTCTACCATTTGTTGATTATTTTCGAAACCACCCGTAGCCAGAACAACACCATTTTTTGCTCTGACACAAAGTAACTTCCCATTACGCTTGATAGCAACACCAGTAATTTGATGGCTTTCGTTATCCTGGACTAACTTTTCAGCAGGTGTATTATACAAAACGTCGATTTGATCTTGACGTTTAATTACTTGATCTTTTAAAACTTGCCACAAAGATGCATCAAAATAGCTTTTACGAACAGTTGTGTAGTCATATGATTCAGAGCCCTTTAATTCAGGGTATTCTCGATAAGAGTCACTTAGTTCAGGTGCATATTCTTTTGCACTGCATGGTTTTGTTTCTAAGTATTTAGCAACAAAATTGGGCATATCAATCATTCCCTTAACAAAAGTATCAATCATATCTTCGTCAAGAGACATTGGTG
This sequence comes from Lactobacillus sp. ESL0237, assembly GCF_003692985.1. NCBI lineage: Bacteria > Bacillati > Bacillota > Bacilli > Lactobacillales > Lactobacillaceae > Lactobacillus > Lactobacillus sp. ESL0237. Next base: position 104,752 of record NZ_REHE01000009.1, read on the forward strand.
CCGTTAAATTTTGGTAATATTTTTTAGTACTAGCAAAATCGCTTCCTGTACCAATTAATTGAGCTGAATAACGTGTGTTACCACCCTCATGTCCTTCTGGCGCACTATCTACTAAAAGAACCTTTGCACCATTATCTGCAGCAAATCTGGCGGCAACAGCACCAGCACCACCAAAACCTAATACAACGACATCATAAGTTGCATCCCATTTAACTTTTTTTGTATTAATCATAAAATTTCTCCATTTATTAATTAATCTTGCCTACATTTTCATTTAACACTATAATTTAATGTATGTTAAATGCTTAGTTATTAAAATTAATATTACTAAATAGGAATAGGCGCTAAATATGAATAATCGATTACTACTGTTTTTAGAAACCATTGAAACTAGTAATTCTATTTCTGAAGCTGCACAAAAGCTATATTTGACACAGCCATACATTAGTCGCGTTATAAAAAAATATGAACAAAAATATAATGTTATTTTAATTGATAGAAATTCATATCCAATACAAATAACTCCTGCTGGTCATCTTTTAATTAAACACTTGCGTAAAAGTTTACAATTAGAAAGACAATTTGAAGTAGAAGTTCACCAATTCCAAAATAAGCATTTTTCTACTTTACGAATGGGTATTACCCCTCCTTTAGGTCAAAACTTCAACTTAACAATACTACCTAAATTATTAAAAAAATTTCCCGCTTTAAACACCGAAACTATTGAAATAGGCACGATAGAAGCAAAAAAAGCATTTCAGGACTATCAACTAGATTTATTTGTTGGCAATATTATTCATCTTCCTAATACTGAATGTGAACAAATATATACCGATAAACAGGTCTTGGTTTTAAGCAAAAACTCCCATTTATATCATCCTCATAAAAAAGAAATTCAAGTAAGTCCACAAGAATTGCAACAACTTAATCACGAAAATTTTATTGTAGTTGATAGTCAGCAAGGCTATCAAGAAATTGTTGATAATTATTTTTATGAAATGGGAATTAGTTTTTACCCTAAAATTCATGTTCGAGATTCCATCACTGCTCTCAAGCTTGCTGGAAAAGGACTTGGCAATATGTCAACTTGTTTAGAAGCTGTTCAAAATACTTGCTACAGCAATATTAACTACATTAAATTACCTTCTGATAAAGTTAAAATTGACTTTTCTATTACTACCGCTAAAACTAACAAAAGTCTATCACTTGAAATAACCTACGTTAAAAACATATTGAAGAAATTATTCATATCAAATATTCTTGTATATTGATGTTAATTTTAAATAACTATTTAACGCAAGGATATCTGAAAAGGTATTAATTCTGAAGAAAAATATGATGAAATTTTTGTACTACTATTTACACCATTAGATATAAAAAAGGCCAACTCCTTAATCGAGTTAGCCTTTTTTATATATTTTATAAACTAAATAGCAATTATTCTAAGTTTAATGAACTCTTATCAAAAGCAACAGACTTGATTTGGTCATCGATTGATGGGGTACCAAGCCAAGTAATCATTTCCTTCATTGAGTTAGTGATTGCTTCAGTACCAGGAAGAAGAAGCTTACGTGGGTCATAACCCTTGTTAGCCTTATCTTCATCCTTATGAGCTTCAAAGTACTTACGAGTTGCTTCTTGGAAGGCTAATTGGAATTCAGTGTTGATGTTAACCTTTGAAATACCAAGTGAAATAGCCTTCTTAACTTGTTCTTCAGGAATACCTGAACCACCGTGTAATACAAGAGGAACTGAAACTGCATCAGCAATTTCCTTTAACCGATCAAAGTTTAATCCCTTCCAATCACTTGGGTAAACACCATGAATGTTACCGATACCACAAGCAAGCTTGTCAACACCAGCAGCTACAAAGGCTTTAGCGTCTTCAACAGATGCAAGTTCTCCACCTTCTGAACCTTGATTTTCACCAATTTTACCAATTTCAGCTTCAACTGAAATTCCACGTTCATGTGCTAATTTAACAATTTCCTTAGTCTTGGCTAAGTTTTCTTCAGTTGGTAAAGCATGACCATCAAACATAACAGATGAATAGCCAAGAGCAATACATTCTTTAGCTGCTTCAAAGTCACCGTGATCCAAGTTCAAAACAACTGGTACAGAGATTCCCATTGCGTCAATTGAATCTTCAACAATATCCTTAGCTATCTTGTAGCCACCCATATACTTAGCTGCACCCATTGAAACTTGAATTAATACTGGAGTTCTAGTTTCTTCAGCCGCTTGTAAAATTGCACGTGTCCATTCTAAGTTGTTAGTGTTGTATGCACCAACTGCATAGTGGTTCTTACGAGCATCTTTAAAAATTTGGTTACCATTATCTAAATATGCCATTGATAATTTCCTCCTATAAAACTTACAGTTTCATTGTACCGTAATAATTAATTGTTGAACAAGCTTTTAATCAATGTAAGCGTTATTTTTTGAAAATGATTAGTTTTACATTTCTTTAGGAGCATTAACACCTAATAATCTAAGTGCTTCTGTTAAAACAATTGATGTTGCCTGAACTAAAGCTAGACGGGCACTAATTTGCTGATTATCAGTTAAGATTTTTACATTGGCATAGTATTTATTGAATTTTTTGGCTAAATCTAACGAATATTTAGCAATGATTGATGGCTCAAATTTGTCACAACTACGGACAATTATTCTTGGAAAATCAGCTAAAGCTTTTGCTACGGCAAAAGACCAATCATCATTAAGAGCAATATTATTCAGATTTGGCTTTTGCCCTAATTTTGCTGCTTTGCGCAAAACACTTTGGGCACGAGCATTTGTATATTGAACATATGGACCAGTATCTCCTTCAAAACGGACAACTTCTTCTAAATCAAAGTCAAAATTTTCTGTCCGCTCATTTTTTAAATCATGAAAGACAACTGCGCCAACACCAACATCATGAGCAACCTGTTCTTTATGTGCTAAGTCGGGATTTTTTTGCTCAATTTGTTTACCAGCCAAGCTAACAGCATCCTGTAATACTTGATCAAGAAAAATTACGTTACCTTTTCTTGTAGATAATTTCTTGCCATTCTGAGTAATTAAACCAAACGGCACATGGTATATCTCATCTGCCCAGTCATAACCCATCTTTTTCAAAACAGTCTTTAATTCTACAAAGTGATGTGATTGTTCATTACCAACTACATAAATCATCTTTACAAAATGATAAGTATTCATTCGGTATATTGCAGCAGCTAAATCACGTGTTAAGTAAATACTAGTACCATCAGATTTAACAATCATGGCTGGATTTTCATCTTTACCCATATCAACAACTTGGGCACCTTGAGACTCATGCAAAAGTTTCTTTTGCTTCAATTCATCAATTACTGGTTGCATTTTATCATTGAAAAATGCTTCCCCTTTATATGAATCAAAGGTTACACCTAATTCTTGATATATCCGTTTAAAATCAGCCAAAGAAACTTCACGGAACCATTGCCATAGTTCAACTGCTTCTTGATCTCCTGCCTCAAGTTTTTTAAACCATGATCTGCCTTCATCATCAAGTTCTGGATTCCTTTCCGCTTCTTCATGGAATTTAACATAGTATTTAAACAGACTCATAATCGGATCTTTTTTAACGTCTTCTTCGACACCCCAGTGTTTATATGCCGAAATCAATTTACCAAATTGAGTACCATAATCACCTAAGTGATTAATTTTAATTGGATTATAACCAACCTTTTTTAAAGTTTCAGCAATTGAATTACCGATCACAGTTGACCGCAAATGACCCATTGACATTGGCTTGGCAATATTAGGGCTAGACATGTCAATAGGTACATTACCTTCACCTAATTTTTGATCACCGTAGTGCTCTTTTTGCGCCAAGACTTCCTGCAAAGTTTGTGTAATTAATTTTTCGTGATTAATTGCAAAATTGACATAAGGGCCAACTGCTTGAATAGTTGAAAAGTCTGCACTTTTGAGATTTGCAGCAATTGATGTGGCAATTTCAACTGGATTTTTGTGTACTATTTTAGCTAAGGCAAAAGCTGGAAAAGCATAGTCACCCATTTTTTCATTTTTCGGTCTTTCAATTAATTGATTAATTTTCTCTTTTGGTAGATCGACTTGACTTGCAACTAGGTCAACTACCTTACTTTTAAAATCCATTTTTACCTCCAAAATAATAAAAAAATCTCTTCCTTCTTTACAAAGGAAGAGACGAGATTTTACCCGCGGTACCACTCTAATTGATACAAAGTATCCGCTTTAACTTTTTTGTTTTATCAGTTAGACACGCCTTCATACACTAATCTAGTTCGTCTTACACCAACGCGAACTCGCTAAATAGATTAGATGCTTACTACTTCTAACAGCTTCAAAGTGATTATAGCAGGAAAATTTATCTAAGCCAATACTTTTAATTATTTTTGATAATTACTTTCGTACCATAAGGAATATTTTTCATTAACCAATTTGAATCAGAAACACTTAATCGAATGCAACCATGAGAACCTGCCTTAATTCCCAATTTTCTTGCTTCTGTTATATTATATCGACCATTACTTTTTGTCGGTACGGAATGAAAAAGATACTCATCTTTTTCATCCCAGCTAGTCCAATTATTGGCTCCTTCATTTAATTCAGGGTTATAAAATGAGGTGCCACGATTATAGTTAATCTTAAAATTACCAGTAGGAGTTAGCGATTTGCCATTTTTATAAATACCACTACTTGCCAACATTGTATATACTCGCTGACCATCTCGCAAAATATATACTCGATTGCCCTTAAGCGAAACTCTAATTGTTAAATCATTTTCTAATCGCTTAATATTAGGATATCGCTTCATTTCACTTGACTTACGCCAATTATAGGGCCGACGCAAATCTTCAGGGTCTTTATAGGGGCGATAAGAAGCGGCTGTCTTTTTTTTAATTATTGTTTGATGCCTTTGATTTACTTCATTTGCAGTAGGAGGCATAGAAATTCGCGCTAAACTGATAATACCAATTAATATAATCAAACAAATTGTAAGCGGTTTTAAAATATTATTTTTCATTCTGCGTAAACCTCTACTAATTATAATAAACTTTATTCCAGATAATTATTATTTATGTACTCTAATTAGCGTATTTTTTCATTAATTCAGGTAGCAATGCACTAATCCTTGTCGGACGAACTATATAATTGTTACTTGCAAGTTCATCACCTGCTAAAGAATGTAAATAAACTGCTGCTAAGACTGTGTCAATATTTGACCCAAACTGGGCAACAAAACCACCAATTATTCCAGTTAAAGTATCGCCCATTCCACCTACAGCCATTCCAGGGTTCCCGAGTGGATTAAGATAAACATTACCTTTAGCATCATAAATCTTGGTATGATTACTTTTTAAAACCAGAATAGCATTTTCACGAGGAAAAAGAGTCTGTAACGCAGTCAAGTTAGCTTGATCAGCTTGAAACGGAATATGAATTTGACTAAGGCGCTGCCATTCCATTTGATGCGGCGTAAGTACCACTGTGCCTGCACTACTTGGAACTAAGCTATGATCTTGCGCTAGCAAATCTAAAGCACTAGCATCCAAAATTAGAGTTTGTGTTTTAGCAATCGTTTCTTTAATCATAATTAAAATGTTTTGAGCAAACAAACTATTACCCAGACCAGGTCCACATACAATAACATCCATTTTTTTGATTATTTCAGCTAAATTGCGCTGGCGCCAGTCGACATACATTACTTCAGGAAGTCGAGCATGTAAAGCAGCAGCATTGAGCGAATGGGTTACCACGGTTACTAGACCTGCGCCACTATTTAATGCACCTTCTGCTGACATAATGATTGCTCCGCCATAATTTTCATTACCGCCAATAAGTAATATCCGACCAAAATTACCCTTATGTGTATTACTGGAACGTTTTTTAATTACTCTGGTCAGCATTTCTTGTGAAATTTCTATCACTTAAATTATCCCCCAAAAAGCCAACGCCAAAATCTAACTAAAAAGTTAACTCGATCAGTCGCTTCCAAAGCTTTAGCAGGTATTTTTAGACCATTAGGATTGGTCAAAGAAATTAATTTCTCGGGTCCAGCTTCAAAACTATATTCACTGACAACCTGATTTTCTTTCACTGGTGCCTCTACAGCAGTTTGCGTCAAATTCACTTTTAATTTTTGATCGATCGGTACCCAAACTTCACTAGCCTTTTTAATTCCTATGCTAATTTGCTTAGCTTTACCGGAGTTGACTTGTATACCAGTTCTACCCATAATTACTTCATTTTTCCTAAAAATAACCGGATGATAATGCTTGAATATATATTCAAATAACTTACTCGTTTCTTCAAAGCGTGAAGGATCTGTCCCATTAATATGACGTGCTCCCATGACTACTGTTATCAATCTAACTCCCTTATGCTTTGCCGTAGCTATAAAACAAGCACCTGCAGCATCAGTTGTTCCTGTCTTTAAGCCATCAACATTTATTTTTGAATGATATTGCGGCAAAGTTTTCAGCATCCAATTAAAATTAGTCATTGGAGTCTTAAAATTTTGATCAATAAAATTTAATCGCGGCAATTTGGTTGTCTTAATTACAAATGGGTAGTCATTAATCAAATGATGTCCAACAATCGCCATATCCTTGGCTGACATAGTATTTTCAGCATTCTTTGTTGCTTGCGGATAAGCATCTGAACCAACACTTTTATTTGGTAACCCACAAGTTGTATAAATCTGAGCATCTGTTATGCCCCATTTTTGTAGTTGCTCACGCATCATTTTGACAAAAATAACTTGTGAACCGCTGATTGCTTGGGCTAACATCATTGCTGCTCCATTTGCAGATTCAATTAAAGTTGCTTGATAAAGTTGCTTGATAGTATATGAATGACCATAACGTAGCGGTACATTAGAAAAATCACGATTATTTGAAATTGATACAATTTGATGCGTGGGTTGAACAGTAGTTGTCCAAGTGATTTTCTTTTCTTCAATTGCTTTTAGGGTCAAATAAACGGTTACTAATTTTGTCATAGAAGCGATTGGTAAAGGCTGATTAATATTTTGTCCGTATAATAATTGACCGGTTTTGCTATCAATTGCTATCGCCGATTTAACTTTTAAGTTTAACTGATTGTTGCAATAATTATTCGGTAGTTCTTGAGCGATAACTACTTGAGTGGGTACCATTAATCCCCAAACGATTACAAGTACTCCAATTATTTTTTTAATTTTATGCTTCAAAATAATAATCTCCTTTCAAAGCAAAATTTCAATTTATTTCCGTTTTATGCTTACATTTTACCAAATTTTTGGTATTATTATTACTAGATTAAAAATATTAGGCCCCGATGGCGGAATTGGCAGACGCGCAGCGTTCAGGTCGCTGTTTAGGTAACTAAGTGAAAGTTCGAATCTTTTTCGGGGCATATAGATTCCAGGTAAAAGTTAAGTGGTTTTTAACTTTTTTATTGCCTAAAAAGATGGCAAGCCAATTAATATTGATAACTATAAATAAAAATCGTTGAGTAATAAAACTCAACGATTTTTATGCTTTAATATGTAATTTTTGCAGTATTAGCACGATCTTATCGCCCAAAATTCTCTGAGCTAAATTCGATTTAATTGCTGCTATGCTGTAAACTACTGCACCAATAACTACAGAAACTAGAACAATTACAACTGCCTGCCAACGATTAGAAACTTGTAAGAACAGCCCTAATCCTTTTTCAGTTATTAAAACCGCTATAAACATCATTATCGAAAAAACAGTAATACCAATAAAACGTCTACTTGTGCGATTTTGGTTAAAGTCGAATGTAACGCGCAAATGCCTAAGAGCAAAAAAGATAATAGTAAGCATCCCCAAATTAGTTGCAATCAAAGGACCATAAATTTTAAATAAATAAATCATTGGATATTGCACAACTAATTTGATAATCAATCCTAAGACTAAATACTTAATAGCTAACGAATTTTCTGAAAGTCCCTGTAAAATAGCCATTAATACAGTAAATAGCCCTAGCGTAATTGCTGTAAAGGATGACAGATACAACACATTCGATCCCAACTGATCAAAGCCATAAAAAATTGTATAAATAGGTGTTGAAATAGCAGCCATCCCAAAAGCAGCTGGTATCATAATAAACAAGAACAAATCAAGTGTGTTGCTTACTTGCTCAGAAATATTTTTGATATCTTTTTTAGCTTTTGCTGCTGACAAAAGTGGAATTGCTGTTACCGCCATAGCACTGGCTAAGGATACAATAATCATAATTAACTTATTAGCATTAAGTGCAAATAACGCATACCAAGTTTCAATTGTATTATCACTGGCTTGCACCAAACTGGCAATCATTGGATGAAAAGTATACTGGTCAACCAAATAAAATAACTGAATTCCAGCATCAATAATAATAAAGGGGATGGCTTGAGCAATTATTTCTTTAAACAGTGATAATGTAGAAACTTGAATTTGCTTATTTGAGTTTTCAACTAAATAATTGACTTCTTTGCGTCTTGACAGTAAAAACCAAACTAAAATTGCAATACCAAAAATAGCGCCTATTGCAGCTGCCAAGTTGGATTGAACAACTGCACTAACAAAATCCCCATGTTGCACTTGCATGATTATATATGCCGTTAAAAGCATCCAGATTACACGAGCCAATTGTTCGATAAATTGTGACATGGCTGAAGGCATCATATCAGCATATCCTTGAAAATATCCCCGCATAATACTTAACACAGGAATAACTAAAATTGCATAAGACAAGCTACGCATTACTGCAACTTGTCTAGGATCACTACGTGATCCATTTGAAGCTAAAAAGGGGGAGGCAAAATACATAATGCCTGCCGAAATTATTCCCATAATAACCATTAAAATTAATCCACGACGAAATAATTTTCGACCTACTCCATATTCATTTAATGCGTTATATTTTGCTACCTGTTTAGCAACAGCGCCAGGAATACCAGCAGTTGAAATCAAAATAAAAATACTATAAATATTGTAGCTTCTAGCTGTTAATGCATTAGCAATATTACCATACTGCCCCATCCAACTGAACCACGGAATAATGTAAAGCGCACCTAAAATACGTGAAGTAATAGAGCCAAAAGTCATCCATGCACTTCCCTTAATAAAGGTGTCTTGCGTGTTGGGTTTGGTTAAATTATTTTCTTTCATTAATGTTTCCTAAATCTAATGTACTAATAACTATCTTATTTTGAATCAACAGTTATAATTAACAACAACTATGATAACTACTTTAGGAAAAATTAACTTTATTTAGCTACAATATTGACAATTTTGTTGGGTACAACGATTATTTTTTTCACGTCTTTACCGTCCAAAAACTTTTGAACATGTGGTAAAGCCAATGCTTCTTTTTCTACTTCAGCTTTAGGGCTATCTTTTGCCACCTTGAAATTGCCCCGCAATTTACCATTTACCTGAACCATAATTTCAACATTAGTTTCAATTAACTTTGCAGGATCATAAGTTGGCCATTTAGCAAATGTGATAGATTCTTCATGACCCAAAATTTGCCAAATTTCTTCCATCATATGAGGAGCAATTGGCGCAACTAATGTAATAAAGCCTTCAGCATATTCCCGTGGGATTGTTTGCACCTTCTGCGCCTCATTCACAAAAACCATTAATTGAGAAATTGCCGTATTAAAGTGCAGGGCATCAAAATCTTCAGTAACTTTTTTAACCGTTTCATTATAAACTCTGTCTAGTGCACCATCATTATCTGCTACAATATTTTCCTTTGGAATTGCTTCAAGATCAAGATCGTTAACAAATAAACGCCAAATCCGGTCTAAAAACTTCTTAGTTGAAGCGGGACCATTATCATCCCAATCAATTGAAGCATCTAGTGGTCCCATAAACATCTCATACATTCTAAGACTATCTGCACCATATTCTTCAATCACTTCATCTGGATTGACAACATTTCCCTTCGACTTAGACATTTTTTCATGATCTTTTAAAATTAAGCCTTGATTATAAAGCCGCTTAAATGGCTCTTCCTCTGGTACAACTCCCAAATCATATAAAACCATGTTCCAAAATCTTGCATAAAGCAAGTGGCGAACGGCATGTTCAGCCCCACCAATATATAAATCAGTCGGCATCCACTTTTTAAGCAATTCATAATCGGCTAATTTTTGATCATTGTGAGGATCAATATAACGCAAGAAATACCAGGAAGAACCTGCCCAATTAGGCATGGTATTAGTTTCACGCTTACCTTTACGCCCATTTTTATCTACCACATTAACCCAATCAGTTAAATTAACTAAGGGGCTCTCTGGTGTTCCAGAAGGTTTAATGTCAGTTGCATGGGGCAAGACAAGTGGTAGCTCATTTTCAGGAACTAAACTAGTTTCACCATCTTCCCAATGGATAACTGGAATCGGCTCGCCCCAATAGCGCTGACGCCCAAATTCCCAATCACGTAACTTATAATTGACCTTTTGTTGACCAACATGGTGTTCTTCCAACCAAGCCAGCATTTTTTCCTTAGCATCGGCAATGTTTAATCCATCTAAAAATTCAGAATCAAAATGGACCCCATCAGCTGTGTATGCTTCTTGATTAACATTTCCACCTTTAATAACCGCTTTAATTGGTAATTTGAATTTTTGCGCAAATTCATAATCCCGCGTATCGTGGGCAGGTACTGCCATGACAGCTCCCGTACCATAACTTGCTAAAACATAATCGGCAATCCAAATTGGAATCGGTTGATCATTTACCGGATTAATTGCATAAGCGCCAGTAAAAACACCGGTTTTATTTTTATTAAGATCGGTTCTCTCTAAATCAGACTTTGATTCAATTTCTTTTAAATAGTCCGCTACATCTTCTTGATGCGCTGAAGTCGTAATCTGTTTAACTAGTTTGTTTTCCGGTGCTAAAACCACGTAAGTAGCACCAAATAAAGTGTCAGGTCTAGTAGTAAATACATTAAAGGTGGCAGCTGAATTTTGCACCTTAAAGGTAATTTGTGCACCTACCGAACGGCCAATCCAATTACGTTGCATTTCTTTAATATTTTCTGGCCAGTCAAGATCATCTAGTCCGGCTAAAAGACGATCAGCGTATTTAGTAATGCGTAACATCCATTGCTTCATATTGCGTCGATAAATTGGAAAGCCACCACGTTCAGTTTTACCATCAACAATATCCTCATTGGCAACTACTGTCCCTAAATCTGGCGACCAATTGACTGGAACTTCAGCTTCATAAGCCAAACCATTTTTATACATTTGCTCAAAAGTCCACTGTGTCCATTTATAATATTTTGGATCACTAGTAGAAACTTCACGATCCCAATCATACGAAAAACCTAATTTATTTAGCTGACGCTTAAAATTAGCAATATTTTCCTTAGTCACAATTGCAGGATCTTGACCAGTTTGCAAAGCGTATTGTTCAGTGGGCAACCCAAAAGCATCCCAACCCATTGGGTGAAGAACGTTATAACCTTGACTCCGTTTCATCCTTGAAATAATATCAGTAGCAGTATAGCCCTCAGGATGCCCAACATGTAAACCCTTGCCAGATGGAAACGGGAACATATCTAAAGCATAATAATTTTTGCGTTTTGGATCTGCTCCTGTTTTAAAAGTATGATTTTTAGCCCAATACTTTTGCCACTTTTTTTCAACAACCTTATGATTATACATAATTTACCTCATAAAAAAAATCCTATGAAACATCATAGGACGAATAATCGCGGTACCACCTAAGTTTCACGCTTCTAGCGTGACCCCTCATTGCTCCTTAACGCGGATAGCATACGTTAGGTATTACTCAGGCTAAGTTCACTATCTATTCTGCAAGTCTTACACCACCCGACTCTTCTCTGTAGCAAAACAAAATAGTTACTAGTTCCCAATCCTTTGCTTAATTAATGATTATAATTTACCACATTTACTAAAAAAAGCAAAGAACTAAAAATTTCTATTAATTATCAGCTTTCGCTATTTGATTTTTGGTGTTACCAATCGCAGGTCATGACCTACTTTATTTTTTAATGAATAATGATTATAATTTAACAGAAATGTAAAAAAATAAAAGGAGAAAGTTATTGATTACTGACAATCATTCAAAAAAAGATACAATCATACCGGCTACTATTTTTTTAATTTTATATTCGGTTTGGGCAATGCTCGTTGCATCTGGAACCCAGTTTATCCATCATTTCGATCAGAATATTATTGCCATCATTTGTAATAATAATCCTGCCAATATCAAATTTGCTACAACATTTACAGTTATAGGAAATACAAGTGTTATAACATTTATAACAATTATCATTTGCTTAATTTTATTTATTTTTAAAAAATACGCTTATATGTATTTTACTGCTGGCACAATGATTGCCGCAAATGGCTACAACTGGATTAGTAAGCATGCAATTGCACGTCCTCGTCCTTCTGTGCACCATCTAGTTGAAGCGCATGGTTATAGTTTCCCATCTGGTCACTCAGTTGGTAGTGCCACCCTCTTTGGAATTCTAATTGTTTTAACACTTTTATTAGTAAAAAATAAAGCCGTAAAAACTATTCTCTGTATCGTTTGGCTTTGCTTTCCGCTTTTAATCGGTTACACTAGAATATTTAATCATGTGCACTATCCTTCTGACGTACTAGGCGGATTTTTAGAAGGAATTACTTTTGTCCTAATAGGATATTCTTTTTTATATCATTATCATTTAGAAAATTAAAAAGGCGTCAACCAGTTAATGGTTAACGTCTTTTTTGTTATTCTATTTTACTTTATCAATTAATGTTGTTGCTTTTTATAAATAAAATTGAAAATAATTGATAGACCAATTGCTACTAAAGAAATAAAATAAACACCCTTTAAGCTATTAAAGAGAACTTGTCTTAACTGCGGAATAAGATTAGGTGCTAATTCTTTTGCTTTTTCAGCAGAGACAATTTTATTCATCATTGCTTGAGTCAATTCTGGTTTCTTAGCTATCTGACTAGTAACTACCGTATTAAAAGTAATTCCATATATCGATACTAACATTGTCTGACCTAGATAGCGCATTAAGGTATTAAAAGATGTAGCAACTCCAACATTTTTTGGCTCAACTAAAACCTGCGACCGTACTTGTGCAGCCGTGATAATTGAACCAAAACCAAAGCCATTCATAGTAGCAATTACACAAAAGAGCCAAAATGGTGTTTGCAAAGGTAGCAAAAGTAATAATACATCAGCAACTAAAAGTAGTGCTAACATTCCAAATAAGGTTCTCCGTATACCCCAGCGACTCAATATTGCACCAATTACAAATGAACCCACTACCCACATTACCGAACTAGGAGTGACAGCAAAACCAGCCACAGTTGCTGAAGTACCGTTAATCCCCTGCATCCAAGTTGGAATATAAAATTCAAAACCAATAACAACACCAGAAATTAGTAATGTTATCATATTTATGGCTTGAAACTCGCGATCTTTTAAAATCGATAGCGGCATAATAGGATCAGTGGCATGCTTTTCTACTATATAAAAGGCAATCGTACTTATAATAACAAAGGCGATTAGCAAGCCAACAAAAATGGGATTTAACGAACTCAATTCTTGCAGGGTAAACATTAATGCCAAAAGCATCGTAACTAACCAAAATGTGCCCTGAATATCCAATTTATTTCTCTGTTTTTCTCTTGCTTCGTGCAAGAAGATCACTACCAATACAAAGGCAACAAAGCCAATTGGAACATTGATATAAAATACCCAGTGCCATGACAATTTTTGTACAATAAATCCACCCAAAAGTGGTGCAATTACTGAAGCTACACCCCAAAAACCAGAGTTAAGTCCCAGCATCTTGGCCCGCTTATCAATGCTATATAAATCAGCGATAATGGTCATAGCAACTGGTTGAACTGCACCTGAACCTAATCCTTGGATAACGCGGAATAAAATCAATTCAATCATATTATTTGCTTGACCACATAGAGCAGAACCAATAACAAATAAGGCTATTCCAAACAAAAAAATAGGTTTACGACCAATGCTATCTGCTAGTTTTCCATATAGAGGAGTTGATACAGCAGTCATAAAGAGAAAGATAGAAACCACCCAATTCATGATTTCTAAACCATTAAGATCAGAAACTATTGTGGGCATTGCCGTTGAAACTATCGTCCCTTCAATAGCAGTCATAAAAGTGGTCATAAAAATGGCAAGTGTAATTATAGGTACATTCGTTTTTTTCAAAATAATCTATCCTTTATTTTTTTTAATATAATTCAATATATCTTGAACTTTATCTGTTTTCTCCCAAGGTAAATCAATATCGGTACGACCAAAATGACCATAAGCAGCCGTCTGCTCATATATGGGCCGACGCAAATCAAGCATTTTAATAATTCCTGCTGGCCGTAAATCAAAAACGTGCCGTACAGCTTCAGTTAATAATTCATCACTTACTTTACCAGTTCCAGCAGTGTCAATCATAATTGATACTGGATTAGCCACACCAATTGCATAAGCAAGCTGCACTTCGCAGCGATAAGCCAAACCCGCTGCTACAATATTTTTTGCAACATAACGAGCAGCATAACTAGCACTACGATCAACTTTAGTTGCATCCTTACCTGAAAAGGCGCCTCCACCATGACGTGCATAGCCACCATATGTGTCAACGATGATTTTTCGTCCAGTTAGTCCAGAGTCACCTTTAGGACCTCCAATTACAAAACGACCAGATGGGTTAATCAAGAAGGTAGTTTGATTATCAAGATACCTAGCAGGAATAACTTTTTTAATCACTAGGTTAATCATTGCCTGTTGAATTTCTTCATTCGAAACTTCAGCATCTGTTTGCGTTGAAATAACAACAGTATCAACGCGTTTAGGCTTATTGTTTTCATCATATTCAACTGTGACTTGAGCTTTAGCATCTGGCTCTAGCCAAGTTAAAGTATTATCCTTACGTAGCTTAGCTACTTGTTGCATTAATTTATGGGCTAAGGAAATCGGCAATGGCATTAATTCAGGAGTCTCTTTGACGGCAAAGCCAAACATTAAGCCTTGATCTCCTGCCCCAATTTGATCTAAGCCATCAGCACTAGCCTTATTTTCACGAGTTTCTAGCGAGTGATCTACGCCTTCAGCAATATCTGCTGATTGCTCATCAATATCTAACAATACAGCACAGTTATTGCCGTCAAAACCCAATTCAGGCTTATCATAACCTATTCTTAAAACAGTCTTTCGAACAACTTTTTGAATATCAACGTATGCACTAGTTGATATTTCGCCAAATACATAAACAATACCGGTGTTCACAATGGTTTCACAAGCCACATGGGCATCAGGATCTTGGGCAATAATCGCATCTAAAATTGCATCTGAAATTTGATCAGCAACTTTATCAGGATGACCTTCAGAAACTGATTCTGAAGTAAATAAACGTTTTTCCATAATAGTCCCCCTATAGATTTAAATAGCTCTTCGGTTACAAGGCATCTCCAACATTGGATCCTTTCAGGACTTGAACCGATATAATAAATTCGTTCTTGCTACAAAAAAAGACTACCGCAGATTCGGTAGTCTAGAACGATGGAGGATACAGGGCTCGAACCTGTGACCTCCTGCTTGTAAGGCAGATGCTCTCCCAGCTGAGCTAATCCTCCAAAGTGTGACCCGTACGGGATTTGAACCCATGTTACCGCCGTGAAAGGGCGATGTCTTAACCACTTGACCAACGGGTCAGATGCTGAATCCGAGTAAATTCAACTATTAGCTTAGAAGCTAAAATTAAAAATACGCGCACCCAATTATATTATTCCATAAATAACGCTAATTACCGTTATTTATGGAGGATACAGGGCTCGAACCTGTGACCTCCTGCTTGTAAGGCAGATGCTCTCCCAGCTGAGCTAATCCTCCAAAAAGGTGACCCGTACGGGATTTGAACCCATGTTACCGCCGTGAAAGGGCGATGTCTTAACCACTTGACCAACGGGTCGTGTTCTGAATCAAAAGCACATTCAATAGTATACTAGATAAGAAACAAAATGCAAGAGTAAAACTTAAAAAACTTATTAATTTAACTAATAATTGCAAAAGCAATTCTTTACATAAAAAAAGATGTATTCCTACATCCCTATAATTATAATGGAGGATACAGGGCTCGAACCTGTGACCTCCTGCTTGTAAGGCAGATGCTCTCCCAGCTGAGCTAATCCTCCAGTTATTAATAATTGCTACTCTTAAAACTTTAGCATAAGATTTATTTTTTGTCTAGAATTTTTTATTTTCAGAGGGCATATTCATTTTTTAAAAAATATGAGAAAATTATTGCTTAGGAAAACAATTTTGCATTGTCATATCTACTTATAAGGAGGATTAAATGCTCTATTTCTTGAAAAATACTTTTACTAGTATCACTTTTTATCAATTTTTTCTTGCTCTCTTACTCATTATTATTCTTTTTCATTGGCGCCAGCAAGCCTTAAGTCTACTTAAAAGAACCTTTTACCTTGGTAACACTTTTAAACAGCACTATCATTTCTTACAGTCAGCTTGGTTTTGGCTGGGAATTGGCTTTATCTTATCCACATTGTTTTTCAGTTTAGGCCTAAATTTAACAAACAATGATGTTACAGCAATTGCAACTATTGTAATTAATTCACTTACAGCACTAGGAACACTGGCAGCTGTTTAGACAAACCTTTATCTTTACCATAAAGACTCCCAAAAGAAAGTAGCAGTGAATGTTGTCAGTACTTATAGTGCTCAAGCACGCGATAAAAACGCTGATATTAATTTTGAGGCCTATGCAATTAATCTTTCCAAATTCACTTTAAGATTAAAGTTTGCTGGTTTCATACTTTCCAATGGTTATGGTAACTATGATGTAAAAGGTGGCAGCGAGCATGCAGAATTGGTTAAAAACGGCGGTCAGACTAAAATTTATTTTGTGCATAATCATAGTATCCAGCAAATTTTGAAAAAAATACAAGTTCAGCGTTTAGCTAACTATTCAACTGAACAATGTCAAGGGCTTAATCAAGATCAATTCAAGTTAATTGCTGTTTTTCATGAAGAAGACAGTACTGAGCAAAACTACTCTTTTACAACAAATATTGATTTGACTACAGCTGCGTTTTGGCAAGAAATTAAACATTCCGCTAGCTCAAAGCAAAGGCGGCAACAAAAACTTAGATAAATATAGTTACATTTACTTTATAATATTTATGCTTTTGCAGTTCCTAGAAATGTTAATTATATTTTGGAAACATATATCGATGCCTTAAGGCAAAACCGATATAATTTTTGATATTAATGTAAGCGCTATAATAAAAACAAATGTAATTTTATAAAAAATAAGATAATACCTACTTAATTATTAATAAGGAGAATTAATCATGGCAAAAAAGAAATGTGGTATTTGCGGTAAAGAGTTGGGCTTTTGGGACAGTAAGTATACCGTAAAAGATGGCACTATTTGTGGTGATTGTATTCACACAGCTGACTTTTTTAATGGTGTTAATCAAACACGTATAAATAAGTTCATAGACACGCAAACTATTGCAGAAATTAAAGATTTGATAGATAATCCAGAAAAACTAGAGGAAATTAAACAGAAAGTCGCTCCTGCAAAACATTATCATCTTCCCTCTATAGCAAAGTGTTCATTTTGTGGGAAGGATATTTATCATGGTGATGCCCCCCTAAAGTTTAAAAATTCAGAATATCTTTGTAGAAATTGTATGGCTAAATTTAAATTTACCATGTCAAGTGTTAGAGCTCATACTTGGGCTTCTAACCATACAATTGATGACTTCAAAAAATATCTTGACCAAGGAAAAAATTTCAGTGACATCTATTCACAAATAGGTCAACAGCTACAGCAAGATGAAGCGAAAGAAGAACAAAGAAAGCGAGAAATTGCTGCTTTCAAAAAGAAATCTGTTCGCTATTCACATTATTACTTCAATCGAACTGAAAGAAAAATTTATATTGGCAAGACATTTTTAGATCCTGATAGATTTGTTGATGCTAGTGAAATTGTTTCATATCAAGTTAACGAAAAAGGACATGATAAAAATAAACATCATGTCTTCACTCGTGCAGCTGTCGGTGCCATTATTGCTGGACCAGCTGGTGCAGTTATTGCCGGCACTACTGGTGGCAAGATAAACGAATACATCGATCATCTTGGCTTAATCATTAATCTATCTGACGGTAGCAGTTTTGAAGTTAAATTTCTAACTCTTGAAAGTAAAGCAAACAGTTTCTATGCTAAAAGCGCATATTCAGAATTAAACCATGTCATTGCAATTCTAGATGGCTGGAAAGCCACGGAAAAAGTTGTCGAAGATACCAAGGATAACACTGATGCCCCAGCAGAAATACGCAGATATAAACAACTACTAGATGATGGCATCATTACCCAAGAAGAATTCGAGACAAAGAAGAAGCAACTGCTAGGACTTTAACCGTAGGATCATATAAATAACCCCCACATACGTGGGGAACACTCTAATAATATTATAAACTACGTAATCAAAATTCTTACTCAAGAAAAATTTGAACCAAAGAAAAAAAGAAAAGGAGTTAATCATGGCAAAAAAGAAATGCGGTATTTGCGGTAAAGAGTTGGGCTTTTGGGATAACAAGATGTCTGTAAAAGATGGTGTTATTTGTTATGATTGTTTTTACAAAGGTAATTTTTATGGTGGTGCTAATGGAAGACGAATAAATAAATTTATAGATACTCAAACTGTCACTGAAATGAAAGAATTAATTGATAATCCTGAAAAATTACAAGCTGTTAAAAGAAAAGTTGCCCCCGCTAATCATCATCACCGTAAACC